>DATCMY010000555.1:0-3664 GCA_036565505.1 Hanamia sp. | reverse complement strand
CCACCCTATTGTATCAATGCCATGAAAAACCAATACCAGCCAGATATTATCATGCGCCAATGAAGTATCAACCCACGATTTCATCAATGAATAGGGAGTTTTAGTAACAGGCCCCCTTTGCCACTGCACATATTCTTTACCTGAATTACCGGGTTCATCTTTATATCCACGATTTATTTCTTTCATAAATGGTTCCGGCATCGAATTTCTTAAAGCGGGATAAATAGGAAGACCCAATTTCATTACTCTTTTATCCTCAATTCCAAAAGGTACCTCGGCAGAGAAAGTATATTTAGGGCCTAAATGCTTCAGAATATCATCTTTGCTTTTTGTAAGTTCGTATTCCATATTGGCACTATCCAAAATGGCAAGGTGCGCATGAGTAACAGTGTGGCTTGCAAACTCAAACCCCTTTGAAGCAAACTTTTTAACCGCTGCCCAACTCAATCCTTTTTCCTGCGCCATTTCCATGCTTACATCTTTTCCCGGCGATAGCTTTTTATTTCTCACTTGCATGTAAAGAGTATCCATCACCTTATAGGCTATATCCGCTTTTCCCGATTCATAAAATTCATCCGCTTCATTATAATAAGGTAAGGTGCCGGCATAGCCTAAATACAATGATGCTGAAGCACGTTCAAAAAAATTATCAGCATTGGTAGGCACATGGGCACTCTCCTTAATAATTTCACTTACTTGCCGGCCGATAAACTTTGGGGGATGAACCGAACCAATGACAGGGCCGGTTATAATAAAAAAAGTGCCGGGCAATTGCAGGCGTTCCATAATAGGTAATGCATATTTAAACTGGTTGGGGGAGCCATCATCATAAGTCAATGACACAGCAGCTTTCTTTCCAAATTGCCATTTGGTAATTTCAGTTTTACCTACCTGCTGCGCCTCTGTGGCCGATGCCAGCAAAAGAGTGATCATAAGGGAGGAGAACATTGAAAAACGTTGGATTTTATTTGCGACAATTACTTTATTCATTAGCATGATATTAAATAAACAGATGGTGTAGAGTTTTAACGACAGATACAAGCAGAACCGGCATTTCATGAACATTTATTCTTCACTGAAATGCGATTACAAGATAGGATTTTTGTTTCAGATAATTTTAAACCGGAAGATGCATTTCCGCGCTGGTACCGGGTATTTTTATTTTCTATACTTTACTATGAGGATTATTTTAAATTATTACATCCTTATTAATATCTTCGATCGCAATTTGAAATAGACATTAATAAAAGAAATAGACTCATGAAATCCAAAACATTATTACTCTTAGGCTTCTTGCTTTTTGCAGGCACTTTCACAGCCATGGCACAGGAAAAAATAAAAAAAAAAAGTAAAGTAGATACAGCTTTACTAAAACCTCAAAAGGTAGTTACACAAGGTTCTGTAATGGTAGAAGGCAACCGGATTAATTACCAGGCAGTAGCAGGAACACTCATTCTAAAAAATAAGAATGATACCCCCACGATCAGCATTTCATATATTGCCTACTTCAAAGACGGTGACAAAGATGCTGCCCAAAGACCCATAACTTTTATTTATAATGGCGGTCCGGGTAGCTCAACCATCTGGCTTCACATGGGAGCCTGGGGGCCACAACGTGTTTTCCTGAATGATTCTTCCCGCACTAAAGCGCCTTATAAAACGGTTAATAATGATTACAGTTTATTGGATGCCAGCGACCTGGTATTTATTGATGCCCCGGGCACAGGATTCGGCGAGGTAATTACCAAAGAATTGGGCGGAGCTGGTGAGCCAAAAGATTTTTTTGGCATTGACCAGGATGGCCATGCGTTCGCTTCATTTATTACTCAATTTATTTCTGAATACAACCGCTGGAATTCACCCAAATACCTTTTTGGAGAAAGCTATGGAACATTCCGTTCTGCAGTAGTTTCCAATTTACTTCAAAGTGAAGACAATGTAAGTCTTAATGGAGTGATATTGCTTTCTCAATTATTAACCTATGAGAATATGTCTGATGCCGCAAATTTACATCCGGGCAATGATCTTCCATATATACTGGCACTGCCTTCATTCGCTGCTACAGCCTGGTACCACCATAAGCTTTCCAACCAAACCGCACAATTAGAACCTTTCCTGAAAGAGGTGGAACATTTTGCTACGAATGAATATACCCTGGCCCTTGGTAAAGGCTCATTGCTTGACTCGGTTTCTTTTAATCAAATAGCTGAAAAATTACACAATTATACAGGGCTACCAGTTAACTATATACGCAAAGCAAATTTACGGGTAAGCGGCCCTCAGTTTGAACAAACATTACTAGGCACAGACAACGAAATTACCGGCAGGCTTGACGCCCGTTTTTCAGGTGATGCTATAGATCCGCTAAGTGAAACTGCACAGTATGACCCGATGGATTCCTATATTGACGCCGCTTTCACCGCCACCTTCAATAATTATGTACGCACCCAACTCAAATTCGGTGCGGAGTTGAAGTACAAAATATTCGGACAAGTAAATCCATGGGATTTCAGACCAAAGAAGGGAGATGACGGCATGTTTCCAAATGTAATGCCCGACCTGGCTCATGCTATGATCTATAATCCTGAAATGAAGGTAATGCTGAACATGGGTTACTTCGATTTGGGAACACCCTATTTTGAAGGGATGTATGAAATGCATCATTTACCTATGCCGGCTTCTCTGCAAAAAAATATAGAATACGATTTATACTATTCAGGGCACATGGTTTATTTACATCCTGAGTCGCTGAAAAAATTACATGATAACGTGGTAAAGTTTATCAACAAAACGCATTGAGGTTATTTAAAGGGACAACCGGGGCCTGATCTGCGGTGCGGGCCGCCATCTTTGAAACGTTGGTGGCTTCGTGAAAAGACAGCGGTCGGTATGTTTAAAAATTTAGATGTTTCTGATTATCCTAACCTTAGTGGAAAACAATTAGCATCAATGATTCAACCTTATTACCGGCATCTCAATAAGGCAATAAGGTTCCAGGAATTTAATGGATCATTTGTTCTGCTAAGGTTAAAAACCTTGTCCTTAGAAACAAAAAGTTTTAAATAATTACATTGTAAAACCCGGCTGAGACAAAGAATTTTTTAAATTCTCACAATAAAATTACGCATATATAGTTTATGTTGTATGGATATTATAAGTACCCAGGTAGGACTAATACCACTGGAAAATTTATCAGAAACACAATTTCTCGCTTTGTCGATAGAAACATCAAAGCGCATGGGATTGGTTTTTAGAGATATCAATCAAACCGGGTTTATTGCTTATACCTACAATGGCCTTTTTGCATGGAATGCAGAAATAAAATTGAAAATCAATGAAGGATCAGCAATCATACAGAGCAAATCTACAGGAAATGGACTCATAGATGTGAGGGAAAATAAAAAGAACATTCAAAATTTTATCTCCACATTTATGGAATTAAAAAAATCCATTAGCATAGAAGAATTACTGCCGATCTATGAAAATACGAAAGGTAATTTCCAATAAAAGAAAAGAAGGCTTTTTATACCGATTATACCAGCAAATAGTCCAATGCCTTTTTCTATCGGCATAATACCATCTAAGATTTCAACGTAGTCCTTTGGACTACTTATTAAATCAAGATGGTATTACCTGCAAAATGAAACCCGGGTATCCATGTAAA
>DATCMY010000554.1:0-5388 GCA_036565505.1 Hanamia sp. | reverse complement strand
ATACAGTATAGACTGTATTATTTTTGCAGAACGAAAACCGTTGTTTACTTTCTCAATTCCCCAAAAAATCATATAGGCATTGTCTGTATTTAATCAGTCTAGAAAAAATATTATTATTGCCATGATTATTTTCATGGGGTTGGTAATTATTTTTCGGCTTTTTAGCTTGCAGGTATTGAATACCAAGTATTCAATAATGGCAGATGAACAGGGGAAATTCAGAAAAGTAGTTTATCCGGACAGGGGCATCTTATTTGATCGTAAAGGCAGAGCCATACTGCGTAATACTGTTACTTACGATCTGATGGTAACGCCCGGGAAAATAAGAGGAATGAATCTTGATACAGCAGCAATATGCCGTATTTTAAAAATTGATACCGCCGAGTTTAAGAAAAGAATTCTAACAGCAATTATAAAAAACAGAAGCTACCGTCCATCTATTTTTGAATCTTTATTGCCGGAAGAAACAATTGCGAAGCTTAATGAAAGTATGTTCAAATTTGTTCCTGCATTTTATTTACAGGAAAGGCCGGTACGCGATTATCCTTTTGATGCTGCGGGGAATATATTGGGATATTTATCAGAAGTTGATTCTTCATTTTTAAAAAGGCATGATGGTGAAGGTTATCAAATGGGTGACTATGCTGGTAAAACCGGTTTAGAACGTAGTTATGAAAGAGTTTTAATGGGGCAAAGAGGAATTGAATACTGGAAAAGAGATAATAAAAACAGGTTGACAGAGCCTTTGGAAAATGGAAGGTTCGATACTGCTGCCATTCCCGGAGAAAATCTTCACATGTCACTTGATATTGATTTGCAAATGTTAGGGGAACATTTGATGGAGAATAAAATAGGAGCCATAGTGGCCCTGGATCCTAAAACCGGTGGAGTACTTGCTATGGTAAGCAGCCCTACTTACAAGCCTAATTTGCTAACGGGGTCGGAAAGAAAAAAACATTTTGCCCAATTACTTTTAGATCCGAGGTTACCTATGATCAACCGAACTGTGAATGCGTATTATTCCCCAGGATCTACTTTTAAAACTTTGCAGGCTTTAATAGGGTTGCAGGAAGGAGTAATTACACCTTCTACTACATTTCTATGTACGGGTGCATTTTATGGCTGTGGCCGCCCGATGAAGTGTCTGGATCCAGGAAATTTCAAATTAAAGGAGGCAATTACCTATTCGTGCAATACCTACTTTGCTAATGTAATGCAACGGACTATTAACAATCCGGTATTCGGCTCTGTGGATAGCGCTTTAAGAGTTTGGGACAGATATATGTACGCATTTGGGCTTGGCCATAGATTAGGAATTGATATGCCTTCAGAAAAAAGCGGTTTAATTCCTACCCCCAAAACCTATAATAAAATGTATGGTGAAGGCCATTGGAATTTCTGCACCTTCCGCTCGGTAAGTATCGGGCAGGGAGAAGTAGATGTAACTCCTTTGCAGGTTGCCAATGAAATGGCCTACCTGGCCAACAAAGGATGGTTTATTACACCACACATGATAGACTCTATTGACGGGGGCGATAAATTTGGTCTGCTTGATTCATTTAAAGAGCGCCATCATCCATTAAGCATCCCGGATAGTATTTTTGATGCGGTACATGATGGTATGCAGGGGGTAATGGAAAGAGGAACGGGTGCTGCGGCCCAGGTGCCTGGCATAGTGGTTTGCGGTAAAACGGGTACAGTAGAAAATTATTATAAGGGAATAAAACAAAAAGACCATGCCTTCTTTGCTGCATTTGCGCCGAGAGAAAATCCGCGTATAGCCATTGCTGTTATTTGTGAAAATGCAGGTTTTGGCGCTACATCTGCTGCTCCAATTGCAAGTTTGATGATTGAAAAATATTTAAAAGACTCTATTACTGAACCTGACAGGAAAGAAAAAGTAGAAGCCATTTCAAAATTGAATCTGATGCCGGAACGTATTTACCAGGCAATCCGGCAAAGAGATTCAATTTTACATGCAAAAGATAATTCTTACCTTTTAGAAAAGGGATATATAAAAATTGCCAACGACACCATGGGCGTGGAGGAACAGGATGATACTGAAGGCCTGGAAAAATTAAAAAAATCAAAACAGGAGGAACCTTCGGGCAAGGATTCACTACCTTCTAAAAAAGAAGAGAAAATAATAAAAAATAAGATGAATGCTTTATTGCCTGAAAAACAAAAAAAGCCTAATACTTTTGATTCCTTAACCTAAACTATCTATAAATTTTTAATGCGCGACCAGGTTATTATATCTAAGGGAATTGACTGGATAACTGTTTGGTTATACTTCATCTTTGTTTCAATAGGGCTGCTTTGTATTTTTTCTGTTGAATACCATCATAGCGAAAATATTCTGCAGAATATTGTAGGATTAAAAAAGAACTATTCGCGGCAATTATTATTCTTTGGAATCTCTGCCGTAGTTGCCATTTTAATTTTACTTACAGACAGTAAATTTTTTACTGCAACTGCCAATATAAGTTATGTTTTAGGAATACTTCTTATGATGGCCACCTTTGTTGTTGGCAAAGATATTAATGGTTCAAGATCATGGATTCCCATGGGATTTTTTAATCTTCAACCGGTAGAAACCTGTAAAATATTTACAGCCCTCGCCCTTTCAAAATATCTTTCCCGACCGGAAACAAATTTTCAAAATACCCGCTCGCAGCTAATTGCTGCAGCAATTACTTTAACTCCCGCAGTGTTTTCTATTTTACAGAATGAAACGGGGTTGGCATTGGTATATTTTGCGTTCCTTATTCCTATGTATCGCGAAGGGCTTCCCCCGGTTTATCTCATTATTGGTTTTTCATTTGCGGTACTTGTAGTGGCCACCATTTTAGTAGAAAAAAATACGCTGGCATTTATTCTGACCGCCATTGCCGCTTTTTCTATTTATCTTTTTAGAAGAAATATTAAACGTGACAAAGGTATTTTGATTGTAATTCTTGGGCTCTGGATATTATGCGTAAGTATACAAAGGTTTGCAGTTCCCTATATTTTTAAACATGTATTGCAGCCCTACCAGGTTGAAAGAATTATGAACACATTTGGTGTTGATTATGTTCCTGATGCAGCAACGACCCAACTAAGTAAAAAAGAAAAAAAGGAACAACTCACCGCAAAAAAATCTAAAAAGGCCGCGGAGAATTATAATGTAAAACAATCAAAAATAGCGATAGGTTCGGGAGGTATGTGGGGTAAGGGGTTTTTAAAGGGGACTCAAACTCAGGGCGATTTTGTGCCAGAGCAACACACCGATTTTATTTTTACTTCCGTAGGTGAAAATTTTGGTTTTTGGGGCAGTTCACTTGTTATTATTCTCTATGTTTTGTTTATGGTTCGTATTGTGTTTTTAGCCGAAAGGCAACGAAGTACATTTAGCAGGGTTTATGCATATAGCGTAGCAGCTATTTTATTTTTCCATGTATCTGTCAATATTTTAATGACTGTAGGGCTTGCGCCCGTTATAGGAATTACTTTACCTCTTATGAGTTACGGAGGTTCATCTTTGTTAACTTTTACAATTTTAATTTTTATATTGGTTCGGCTCGATGCAGACCGGCAAATGGTGTTGAGGTAAATTAGTTTTTTTATTGTTGCATCATAAAATATTTTAAGAATCCAAAATTCTATCATGGCAAAAATAATTCCACTAAGCGAAGGTGCTTTCACTGTAGATCATACAAAAAAATTTATTCCTTTTGATAAAGAAAATGAGGACCTCCAGCAAAGAAATAAAGGAAGTCTTTTAGTAGAAATACAACCATTTGCAATTATTACTTCTCAAGATATTCTTGTATTAGATACAGGACTGGGTTTTGCTGATAAAAATGGCCAATTACAAATTCATAAAAATTTAGCCGCCAACGGAATTAATGCAACGGATGTAACAAAAGTGCTGCTTAGCCACCTTCATAAAGATCATTCAGGGGGAATTGCACAGAGTAATAAAAAGATTGTAGCCTTTGAAAATGCCCATTATTTTATTAATAAAAAAGAATGGGAATTTGCACTGGAAAAAGGTTATCCATCTTATCATAAAGATGATTTTTATTTATTAAGCAAAAGTGGGAAAGTCAATTTTATTGAAGGCAATGGCGTTATTGATAATTATATTTATTATGAACAAACAGGCGCACATTGTCCATTTCACCAGGCTTTTAAAATAATAGATGATAATGAAATTATATTCTTTGGAGGGGATGTGGCTCCGCAATTACATCAGATGAAAAATCGGTTTAAAGCTAAATATGATTTTGATGGAGCGAAGGCAATGGGATTAAGGCAAAAATGGTGGAAACAAGGAGAAGAAGAAAAATGGACATTTCTTTTTTATCATGATATTAAATATCCAATATTTAAATTCTAGAATTTGTAAATAAAAAAGGCCTGCCCTAAAAAGGGCTGGCCGTTGCTAACCTATGAAAAACACCTAGTTACAAAAATAGGAGAAATTTTACTTTCTCCAACTTTTCATTTAAAATAATTATAATAGGTAAGATTATTTTACCTTATTCTTTGCTGGTTGCGGCTTTTAAGCTGTCGAATCAAAATATTTCTAAAGTCTCTCTCGGCATTAAAAAGTTGATTTAGTTTATCTGGCCCGAGTATTTTCTCAAAAGAAGGCTTATATTTTTTCCTGATGTTCAGCAATTTTTCTTCATTATCCAGGACATCACCATTTTTATTATTGGCCCGCAAATTCCTTATTTCGTTTTCATATTGATTATAAACCGGCCAAAATTTTTCTGCTTCATCACTGGTAAGTTGTAATTTTTGTGTTATAAAAGCAATTTTTAAAGCCTGTATTTTTTCTGCACGCGGTCCTGTATCATCTTGAGCTTTAACAAAGGAAATACTTCCAGCAATCATTAATAATATGAGTAAATATTTTTTCATCTTAAGGAGTTTTTTTATTTGTGCTTTTATCATCAATAGTTTTTAGATAATTATTCAAGGCGTTATCATTAGTTAAATAATCAGTTGCAGCAGGAAGTTCTTTGGTATCTATATCTTTTGCAAGAGTTTCGTTATCCATAATATTTGCATGTTTTTCCAGATATTTAACAATTTCATCATCACTTAAAGTAGCAATGCCTTCATCAACCTGCTCAGGTGTTTTATATTGAAATGAAGATTGTATATAATCCGGCAGGCCGCTTGATTCTGTAACAACTGAATTATTTTTTTGCATATCAGGAGAGCTGTTAAAAATTTGTAAAGAAGTTATGGCAATAGCTCCTGTGATCACGGCTGCTGCTGTATATTTCCACCAGGTCTTAACTTTTTTGATTGAAACAATTTTTGCCGGTTGGGGATTTAGTTTATTGATAACAGCATTACTTATATTTTCAAAGTAACCGGGTGGTACTATAA
>DATCMY010000553.1:0-3041 GCA_036565505.1 Hanamia sp. | reverse complement strand
ATTTCATAGTAACGAGTATGTCCACATTTACCACATTGATATCCATTTTTCCATTTTATCTCCGAAAGGTACTTCCTGCAATCATCATCTGTTGCAAATCTTTCAGAAAATTCTATTATGTTTAGTCCTTTAAACATCGATTTTGTATATTAATACCTGATTCGATATAAATATACTAATATTTTTAGTATTTATAAATGCCTTATTCTATAAATTAATGCTATCTTTATATATAAGAAGGATTAAAAATAATACTGGCAAAAATCCTTAATTAGTCGCCATTTTTATAAAAGTTTATAACCAAAGGCAGTGGGGACATAAAGCAAGAACAATCTCAAATAAAACGATTATAATTTTCAACCGCTATTGTATCTATTATTATATTTCATAATCAAATTCAATCTTAAATTCAGTTCCTTTATTAACCTCACTGTTAATTGTGATTTTTCCTCCCAGATTTTCTACCTCAGTTTTCACCATAAATAACCCGATTCCTTTACCTTCGATATTTTGATGAAAGCGTTTGTAAAGTCCGAAAACCATATCCCCATTTTTTGTCATGTCAATACCTGAACCGTTATCTTGAAATAGTATAATTAGTTTACCATTACATTGTTTGCTTTTAATTTTGATGAGAACGGGCAAATCAGGCTGGCGATATTTTATACTATTTGAAATGAGATTGTAAAATATACTATATAAATAAGCTTTAAGTGTTATAAATTCATTTATTTCAGCAAAGTCTACTTTTATTGTTACTTTTTCTTTTCGTATCTGGTTTTGTATACCGTGTTGGATGTCGTTGATTAATATTGACAGGTTTACTATTTCCCTTTTCTCATTGATTTCCTTTTTTACCTGGAGGATATTATTAAGATCAGTAATAATATTATCCAATTTTTTAGTGGAAGTGCATAAATACCCACTAATTTTTTTTAAATCTTCAGCTGTATGCCCATCCTGAACCAGTTCTTCAGTGAGGCCAATAATATTTGCTATCGGAGCCCTCAAATTATGTGATACAACGTAGGAGAATTGCTCCAGATCTTTATTCCTCTGTACAATATCAGCTATAATTTTAATGCGTTCTGATTCCGCCTGTTTTTTTTCTGTAATATCATTAATTAATAGTAAGAGATGAGGCTGCCTTTTATTAAAAAATTTAATAAATCTATAATCAATCCAAATCTTTTTACCGAAACTTGTAGTCATATATGCTTCATTATGATGAACTTCTCCATACAACAACGTTGCTTCCGCGTCTTTTAGCAAGGTTGTTTCTTTCCATGAATTGATCTGTCTGAACTTTAGCTTCCTGGCGGTCTCTAAAGTTGCCCCGATGATTTCTGCAAAGGCAGCATTGACAGATAAACATTTTCCAGACACCCCATTATACGAAGCTATCCCCATGGGAGATACATCAAGCAATTTTTTATTAAATTGCGCCAGTTCTTTTAATTTGTTTTTTGATTTATTTAGCGCTGCTTCAGCTTCTTTTATTTCCGTTACATCATGGGCAACCCCATACATGCCTATGGGTACTCCCTCACTATTGAACTCAAAATAATTTTGAGAATATATATGCCTTATGGTGCCATCCCTTTTAACAATACGATGAAAAATCGCTGTATTACTCAAGGTTTTTTGCGCCTCCTGCATTGTTTGCAACACATGACCAACGTCTTCTGGATGAATATAGGAGACCCATGATTCATAAGACTGAACATTGTCATCCGGTGAAAGGCCATAGATACGAAGCGCTTCTGCAGACCATAAAGCGATCCCTGTTGAAAAATCAAGCTCCCAGTTTCCAAAATGAGCAATCGCCTGCGCTTGCTTTAATCGTAATTCCTCATGCTTCAGTTTTTTTTCTGCCTGTGTTCTTAAATTATCTTTTTCAAAAACATCCAAAGCAAATGAAATATCACCTGCCGCTTCTTGCAATAATGCTATTTCTGCGGCGTTAAAAGAATTTATTTCAGATGAATATAAATGGAAAGCACCTATTATATTCCCCGATTTTTTTATCGGTAATATCATGCAGGATTTATATCCCCGGTCAGATGCAAATTGTTTCCAACTAATTAATTCCAGGTCATTTTGAATATTATTACAAACATAATAAGTACCTGTTTGCAAAACCCGATAGTGTGGCTCATTAGGTTGATAAGGGACATTCGTAAATGGTGAAAGATCTTCAGCAACTATGCCTGAGCCCTCAGCAAAATTTATTTTTTGATTAACATGGTCAATCATCCCTATCCAGGCACCTTTATATTTCCCAAATTCAACAGAGATATGGCATGCCTCCTTAAAAACCATTTGTTCATTTGTGGAACGCACAATGGTTTGGTTGATATGGCTAATAAAAGCATATAAACGATTGGCATTAATTAGTTTTTCCTCTGCCTGTTTTATTTCTGTTATATCACGGTTTATACCTAATAGCCCCACCACTTTGCCGGTATGGTCCTTAATAGGTACCTTGGTAGTTAAATTCCATCGTATTTTATTCCTGTTCTTATCAAAAAGCTGCTCTTCGTGGTTAATAAGCGGTTGATCCATTTTCATTAATGATTGCTCATCATTAAAAAACAGCTCAGCTTCAAGCGGATACAAATCAAAATCTGTTTTTCCTAATATATCCTTCGGCGACTTATATCCTGCATAGGTGGCCACAGGCGTATTGCAAAGTATAAAGCGGCTTTTCCTGTCTTTCAAATAAACCTGATCAGGCAGATTTGCAATTATCAGGTTAAACAGGTTTTTTTGTGCGAAGGGCGTATCTTCGTTAAACCCCAAATCCGAAAAACCATCCTTTTGTAAATACTTTCTTTTTATATCCATTATAGCTTTTTGATTATTAATAATTAACAGATGTTAGCAAAGGGTGATGTTGCTTCAAATCATGCTTTTTAATCCTTAGCATATCAGGTTAAGAATTTAATTATAGTAATTGCACCAAGGCCGGGCCCGTCACTTTTTATTTCAAATGAGCCGGCATGACTTTCAATAATTGATTTGCAATTATATAATCCAAG
>DATCMY010000552.1:0-31776 GCA_036565505.1 Hanamia sp. | reverse complement strand
GCGGAATACCGCGTGTTGTCAGCAAAAATGCCAGCCCTTGTTTATAACGTTTTAAATCCGTTTCATCTTTACGGTTAAAACGCGACAAATCATGATTGTCCAGGAATACGAGGACATTATAAGGATCCGGATAGATAAAATCCTGGGCTATATCTTCAAAAATATTGTTCAAATAACCGTTATCTGTTTTACTGTCAAAAGCGGTTTGCGTAGTAAAAGTCAATGGAAAATCCATTACTGTTTTCAGATCCGGGTCTTTTTTACTTAAGATGGAATTTTTTTGCCACCATGCAGAAGAAGTATTTTTGTTATACCATGTTTCGCCAACGATATTAAAATTTGGATATTCTGCATATACTGCCTTATTCCAGCGGGCCAGAAAACCAAAATCCATGTAAGAATAAGTGTCCTGCCTTATACCATCGATCCGGGCGTATTCAATCCACCAGATACTGTTCTGTATCAAATAGGTAGCTAAGTGGCGATTCCGCTGATTTAGATCTGGCATGCTCCGCGTAAACCATCCGTTTAAAAAAGTATTTTTTTCTGATGGAGCCGCATGAACATCCATAACAGATACGGTAGCATGATTGGTTTGTGTATAAACGCCACCGTTATTTATCCAATCTTTTGATGGCGGATCTTTTATCCACCAATGAGAACTGCCACAGTGGTTAAAAACCATATCCATCACCATCTTCATGCCTTTGGCGTGTACGGCTTTGGTAAGTTTTCTAAACTCCTCATTGCTGCCGAAGCGCGGGTCTACTTTATAATAATCAGTAATCGAATATCCGTGATAAGATCCGCCGCGCATATTATTTTCCTGTATCGGGTTCAGCCATACGGTGGTAATACCGAGATCTTTTAAATAATCCAGGTGTTGGGAGATTCCTTCCAGATCGCCTCCATGCCGGGCATTAGGATTTTGACGGTTTATTTTCACATTATCAAGATCATCATTGCCGGTATTTCCGTTGGCAAAACGGTCAGGAGTGATAAGGTAAAGCACATCTGATGCATTAAAACCCAAAGCACCACTTTTATCCGTACGGGTTTTTAGCGGATAATCATACGTTAGTTTTTCTGCACCATCCGCGAAGTGAAGCGGTATCATACCCGGT
Organism: Hanamia sp.; assembly: GCA_036565505.1. Taxonomy (GTDB): domain Bacteria; phylum Bacteroidota; class Bacteroidia; order Chitinophagales; family Chitinophagaceae; genus Ginsengibacter. Next base: position 30,652 of record DATCMY010000552.1, on the reverse strand, counting down.
TTCGTACTTGCTGCGATATCGATATATACGAACAGGTAATTCGGATTATCGGTTTTGTCTATCTCAATTATTTTTATGCCCGCATAATGAATATTTAATTTCGCCTTCGCAATATCCGGCCCGTAAACAAGAATCTGGAGCGTTTTGTTTTTCATGCCTACCCACCAATTTTCAGGCTCCACACGATTAATTTTTAAAGCTTTTACAGATGGCCCTGATAGCAGCGCTATGATAAAAAGTAAAAAAATAAACTTTTTCTTATGCATAGTTTTTAAATTTTAAATGCTGGGATTTATTTACTTTTTAGAACCATATAGTTGTATGGCTGGAGTGTTATTGAATTGCCAACCTTAATTTTTGAACCATTAAATGCATTTTTCCATTTACTGTTTGCCAAAGCGGCGGGAACGGTATAAGTAATTGGCTTGTTTCTTAAATTTGATAATACGAAAACCTTTTTTGAACCCGATGTCTTTGTAAAAGCACACACATCATCGCTGCTGTATGAAGTTAACTTACCTCTTCTTACCGTTTCATTATTGTTTCTAAAAGCTAAAATCTTTTTATATTCAGCAGTTACGTCCCGATTATTAATAGTCCAGTCTATATGGGTTTCTGTAAAAGGAAACACTAACCTGAAGGGCATTCCAATTTCCTGTCCATTATAAATTAATGGAACTCCTTTCATATAAGCAACAACCACAAATGCAGCCATAGAGCCTTTTTTTCCACCAAATAAATCTAATGGAGTACCATCAGAGCTGTTAACATCATGATTGGTTAGGTATCTAACCATTTCCTGACCATCCGTCGCGCCTTTATATTCTTTTACATTTACACTATCAATTGATTTAACCGACCTGTTATTTTTATAAATTCTTTTTAAGTTGCCATAAAAGTTGAAACCAAAATTATAATCAAACCCGGCAATGAAATTAGCGGGTCGGCTTCCCTCTGCCAGTAACAATAGCTTATGCGATTTGATGTTTCGCAAAGTGTCTATTGCCTGTTTCCAGAAATCACTTGGCGGGCCATCAGCAAAATCGCAACGAAAGCCATCAATATTAGCTTTCAGCACCCAGGATTTCATCGCCCTGATAAGAGCCAGCCGCATATCATTATTCTTAAAATTTAGCTGCGCCACATCTTTCCAATTATGCGGAAATTTTATATTCCCGGCTGAATCAGTTACATACCATGATTTATTAGCTGTCCACGGATTGTCCCAGGAAGTATGATTGGCAACAAAGTCGAGCATTACAGCTAATTTTCTCTTGTGAGCTCCATCCACCAGGTTTCTAAAATCATCCAACGTCCCAAACTCGCTGCCCACCGCATTGTAATCTTTTGTAGCATAAGGCGAATTTACTGCGTTCAACACGCCAACAGGATAAATAGGCATGATGTAAATCACGTTGATGCCTAAGGCTTTAATAGAATCTAACCGGGCAGTAACTCCTTTAAAATTCCCTTCCTTACTAAATGACCGGGAGTTTACCTGGTACATATTGACATCCCTTCTATCAGGAACGCCGGTAAATGGTTTGCCATATTGCGGTGGATATGGCTGGATATTCTGTGCGATGGCATTAGAAGAAAGTGTGCTGCTATAAAAAAATATAATGGCTACGACTAATTGGGTGGCTCTTTTCATAATTCTTTTTTTAAACTTGTATGCTTTTTACACTTATTGTTTGATGATTGGCTTTGAGTATTTGGCGCAATAAATTTTATGTCTTTTGCAAACTCCGTTTGAAAATCGGCATCCTTAAAGCCGGTAATTGGTTTTCCCGCCAGGTAGCAATTATCAAAAGTAACGTCTTCTACAAAGTGGTTTGGCACCCCTGCAATTACAAAAGGCTTGTTTTTGTTTGCCCACTGTATGTTTCTCAGATATACACCTGAAATATGGCCGGGACCGTCAGTGCCATATCGCCTGCCAATATTATGGCTGTTTGCATTACTGCTTTAATCTTTGCACAATAGGAATAACAAACGAAGAAAACGGAAGAACAAGTTTGTAATACTTATAATTTAAATCTGCGTCTGATTTTTTACTTGCCCATCATTATTGATTTTTCAGCACGATATATTGATATGGCTGTAAAACGATTTGGTTCGTTAATGTTACAGTTCCGCTGTTCAAAGCGTCCGTCCATGTAGTACTGGTGATCGCAGAAGGCAACGTATATGTTACAGACCTGTTCCTCAGATTATCAATTACCAGTACTTTTTCTGAATTCTTTGTCTTCATAAATGCACACACATCATTGTTACTGTAGGAGGTTAAATCACCCTCCCTTATTGCGTTACTGCTGTTTCGAAAACCTATAATCTTTTTGTAGGCTGCTGTTACATCCTGCCCCGTCGTCCAATCAATTTTTACTGACGTAAAAGGGAAAGTAATGGGGGTAGTCATTCCAACTTCTTGTCCATCATAAATCAGTGGAACACTTTTCATATAAGCAACAACAACAAACGCAGCAAGCGAGCCGCTTTTGCCACCGAATAAACTCAGGGGTGTGCCATCCGAGCTATTCACATCGTGATTGGTAATATAACGAACTACCTGCTGGCCATTAGTGGCACCTGCATATTCGGTAGTGTTCAAATTATCAATTGTTTTCACGGAAGTATTATTGCTGTAGATGTTTTTTAAATTACCGTAGAAACCAAATCCGAAATTGTAATCGAAACCTGCGGTATAGTTAGCACTTCTGCTTCCTTCTGCAAGGAGCAATAATGAGTGGGTAGAGATATTTCGCAGTGTATCAATCGCCTGCTGCCAAAAGGATACGGGCGGATTATCTGCAAAGTCGCAGCGAAAGCCATCAATATTGGCAGCATATATCCAGTATTTCATATCTGCTATCATCGCTAGCCTCATGTTACCGTTGTCGAAGTTTAGCTGCGCTACATCTGAAAAACCCGGTGGGCTAACAATATTGCCCGACGCATCTAGTTCATACCAACTTTTATGGGCTGTTACCCAATAGTTGTCCCATGCAGTATGGTTAGCGACCCAATCCAGCATGACACTCATATTGCGCTGATGAGCACCATCAACCAGCGAACGCAAATCGGCCAGCGTGCCAAATTCAGGATTAACGGCTTTATAATCTTTTACGGAATAAGGAGAATTTACTGATTTAACTGTACCTACAGGATAAATTGGCATCAGGTAAAGCACATTTACTCCCAGCGCTTTTATAGAATCCAATCGTGCTGTTACGCCGGCAAAATTTCCTGCATGGCTAAAAGCGCGAATATTTACCTGGTATATAGTGACGTCCTCGCGATTCGGAACATTTGCGAAAGGTGTTCCGTATTGCGCAGGCGTTGAATCTGTAACGGTTGGAGGCTGAGGTGGTAAAGGTGGATTTGATTTATTTTTACTACAACTAAACAGCGATAAAGACACGGAAAATAGTAGGAAAAGGAAATTTATTTTTGTCTTCATTATAATTCATTAATTTTTAAACCGCCAAGAAAGCCGTCCTGTTACCCGGATACATTTTTGAAATGCTATCTAATAAGTTTAATTCTTATGAAGGGCATAAGTGTAATCACCGGAGTTATGCAGGTCAAGTGTAATCGTATAGTTGCCATCGGAAGGAACTGTAAGATTATTCAGACCTGCGGTGTATCCTAAAAAGGGATTATCGGCATACACTAAATTGCCATCAGCATCTATACCGAAATCAATCACCCATGCATTATTTGCCCTAAACTTAAATGAACCACCGGCTACCATGTCGGCTGTTACCTTCCAAACGTGATTTGCTTCATCATAAGTCATTTGTGTATCAGCATTCCAGCCTCCCGGCGTAGCGTCCCCGATGATACTCCAGGTGGTTTTGGTAGCTGTCCAGGTATTCGTGTTAAGGTCAGCTGTCAATTCATAGTAGCCACCATCAGCTACATGTAGCCCGGCTGCAGCACCATCAATGCTAAAGGTACCATTGCCTCCATCTCCATAATTTATATGGTCCCAGTCCGGTGAATTCGTATATTTAAAGTCTTGTCCGCCGCTACCAGCCATATACACATAGCCTTCATACATTTTGGGCTTTCCATTAGCCTCTGCGATCACAGGTGCTGTGGCAGGATCCCAGCCTTGATAGGCACCCGGCACATAAAGCACATTTGCTACAAAAACCTCGTATGGCGTTACATTGAACGCCACAGCATTTGAATAAACATCACGGTCGAGGGTAGCTTTTACCCTGGCTACTATTGTATTTGTTGAGTCTCCGGTTAGGCCCAATTTAGAAAGGGCCACGGTATTTAGGTCAGACCCTTTATAAGATTTGCTAAGTATATCTTTTCCTATTTCTTCACTAACAGCATTGCTCCAGGCAGAACCACCAACGGTGTCAGCGGGTACATCCAGTTGTAATGTATAAGTAACCGGCGCATCTACTTTAAAAATTACGGCAGGCCATGAAAAAGTGATAACAGAGGAATCGAGATTATCCGCAGACAGCATCACGTTGTTTGTTGAGGCTGTAACGCCGGATGGAAAAGTTACCACATCCAGATAGGTTAAGACAGCATCTTTTTTACAGCTTGCAAACAATAGTATTGCCGCCAGTGCGATATATAATTTGTTCAATATTGGTTTCATAAAATTCATTTTACTTAAAACAGTGAAAAGTGATAGTCTTTATTAATAACCAGGATTTTGTTTTAAAGTTGGATTAGCATCGAGTGCAGCCGTTGGGATAGGAAACAAAAGTCTATAAGCCGGTGTCGCCGGAACTTCATTAGGTGCAGCGCCATGAGGCAATAAAAATTTCCCAAACCTAATCATATCCTCCCTGCGGTGGCCTTCCATAACCAACTCAAATCCTCTTTCGTCATAAATATTTTGAAGGGTTGGGCTGGCTATATCAGCTAAACCAGCCCTTTCCCTGACTTTGTTAAGAAAGGGCGCAGCCGCTTCCGCATTTCCTAAACGAACGTTGCACTCTGCCTGCATTAATAACAAATCTGCATACCTGTATATAGGGAAATCATTCGATGCGCCACTGGCATCTAAAGGTGCCACGGGGAAAAATTTGACATCCCTTATACCTTCGTTTGGCGCCGCTCCCGGACTAATTAATGAAGAAACACTTTCAGTATAAGTAATTCCTCCCGCCTGAGGACCCACTAAAAATTGATTTTTCCGAATATCGTTGGATGCGTATTTATCATAAAAGTCTCCGGGAATAATAGTACCGTTCCATCCGGCAAAGCCAAAAAGCGCTGTACCATTCTGACTGTTCAAGCTTCTTATAGCGTATATGTTACCACTAATTACATTTTCGGTTATATACTCAGCCAAAATCGTTTCATCATTCGGGCATTTATCGCCAAAAAGCTCAAAATATTGGTAACCCAATGGACTACCTGCGTTAGCGCCTCCGGGGTGCAGTGTAAAACCACCATCTGCCACTTTATTGCAGGCTGCAAGACATGCGGCCCACTGCGGTGTTCCGGTATACACTTCAGCATTTAGATAAACTTTAGCCAGCACCATGTAACCAGCCCACTTGTTGAACCGCCCGTAATAAGCACCGCCTTTAGTTTCAGAGAGTAAATCAACATTGGCCGTAAGTTCAGCTACAATAGAATCATAAATATTCGATCTTGTTTCCTGAGGTATTTTAGAAACGTCGGTATTATTATCTGTGTAATAAGGCACATCGCCAAAATCATCGATTAGCAAATAATACAACCAGGCACGCATCACCTTAGCTTCCGCAATTTTAGCAGGTTCAGCGTTGGCTTTTGTAAGTTGGGCGATGGCGTTGTTTGCCGCATAAATGCATGAATAGGCCCAGTTCCAGGTATTATTGATAATACCAAGACTTGGCAATTCTGTACGGGTATATAATTGCGCGAAGTCAAGCTGCCAGTCACCGGTATTACGATGAGGTATCACCTGCTCATCTGACGAAAAGCTGTTTAAGTCGTACCAGCAGTTATCGCGTCCGGCATAATTACTACCCCAGGAGCCTGTAATTTTTGCATACACATTGGCTAACGCCACATCAGCTCCGGTTGGTGTTGAGAAAAATTGGTCAGCAGCATACTTATCGTACACATTCTCATTGACCTTTGTGCAGCCTTGTATAGCAAAACCAATAATAAGAATACCAATTAATATTTTTTGCATGATTTGATTATTTAAATATGACGTTTAAACCTATTGAGAATGTCCTTGTACGTGGGTAGTAATTACCAAAGTCGCCGCCCGCAGAGTTTCCTCCGTTTACATTCACTTCAGGATCCAGACCTTTATATTTAGTAATGATTGCAAGATTTTGACCGGTTACTGATAGACGTAAAGCGTCGATGTATTTAACATTGCTTAAATTAAATCTGTATCCAACAGAAAGATTTTCCCATCTTAAAAAAGAGCCGTCTTCCAGCCAAAGGTCAGAGCCATATTGAGAGGAAGCAATGCCCAGCGGAATAGCACTTTCCAATAAGTTTGATTTACCCAAATTTTGTTCTAAGCTTAAGGTCTGGCGCAAACCGTTGTAAATTTTATTGCCACCTGAACCACGCCAAACCATTGATGCATCGAGATTTTTATAAGTAAAGCTTGGCGTAAATGCATAAGTATATTTAGGTAAAGATTGCCCTTCTTCTATTCTGTCCGGGCTTTGGGAACCCTGGTCAATTATACCATCTTTATTTTGGTCAACAACGGTTTCTGCATTATCCGCATCTTTTCCAAGATGTTGCAGAATAAGATAAGTACCAATTGGTTTGCCTACTACAAGAAAGGCGTTTGGTCCCCATCCTACATAATTGGTAGGTATGTCATAACCTTCTATGTTGCCGCCGAGTTTCAATACTTTACTTTGCATTAAAGATCCATTACCGGCAAGGGTTAAAGTTGTATTTTGGGTTTTAATAAGTGTATAACTTAATGCAAGCTCTAATCCGCGGGCCTGCAAACTACCTACGTTTGCAAGTATGTTGGTTGTTAAGAATGGCCCTTCCAGGGGAACAGTGTAATTAAATAAAAGATTGTCGGTAGTAGCTGAGTAAGCATCAAAAGTACCGGTGAGCCTGTTTTCAAGGAGACCGAAATCTAAACCGGCATCTGTCTGCTTTTTAGTTTCCCACCTTAAATTCGGATTTGAATTTTGGGTCACCGCATAATTAGGAATCGTTGTACCACCAAAAAATACGGTGCCCGCTTGTCCTACTAATGAAATTGAGTTTTGCGGGCCGATTCCTTGCTGGTTACCAGTAATACCATAGCCGCCGCGCAATTTAAGCGTGCTGAATAATTTTTGGTTCCTCATAAAGTTTTCCTGGTCAATGCGCCATGCTACGGATGCTGAAGGGAAATTGGCCCATTTATTATTAACGCCAAATACTGTTGAACCATCGCGCCTGAAACTTAGCGTAAGCAAGTAGCGGCTATCGTAGGAATAATTTGCCCTTCCTAAAAATGAAACAAGCCTCCTGTCATTTTTGTAGGAAGAAAGATCACCTTGTAAAACTTTTGAAAGATCGCCTAACTGTAATGCATTATAACTGGCAATATCGTTCACAAACCCTCTGCCCTGTACATACGAACCGTTATAGGTTTGAGCCTGCCACTCATATACGGCCGTTGCATCCAAATGACTTTTATTAAAATCATGTTTGTAACTCAAATTGATGTCCTGTAATTTTTCGTCAGTATGATTATTGTTGATATGGCCAATACCTTTATTATCAATAGCGTTTTGAACGGTTGATGATGCTGGTAAATAATAGCCGTTATTAAAGTCCACCTTTCTCCAGCTGCCAAACCATCCTGCTGATATGCCTTTATAAATATCCAGATTGGCCCTCAGGCTTCCGAATAAATTATTAGTGTTCCCATTATTTTTTACGGTTTGAGCAACAGCATACGGGTTAGTATATTGAAATACATTAGGATCTCTGTAATAAGTTCCATCACTATTAAATACAGGATCGGTTGGCCTTGCTATATAGGCCTGGTTAACAAGAATTGAACTAAAAGCAGCGTTTCCTACACCTGTAGGACTATAGTTAGCATTATTAATATCACTGTTAACATTCATGGTAAGGGTAAGCCTGTCATCTAAAGCCTTTTGTGATGCGTTAATTCTACCAATATAATTATGGTAATTTGAATTAATTACTACGCCCTTTTGGCTGATTGCAGTTATTGAGGCACGATAATTAAATTCCTGGGTACCACCGCCAAAAGCAAGTGTGTGATTTTGCGTAAAACCATTTTGCGTAAGTAAATTATACCAATCTGTATTTGACCCATGATTTGCAGAAGCATCTACGCCTTGCAACTTTGCCTCATTTGTCCACTCAGTTGCATTTAGTTCATGTAATTTTTTAGGAATTACATCAAGTGAGCTGTTTTCAGTATATTCAATAGTGGTTTTGCCTGCCACACTTTTTTTGGTTGTAATTATTATTACACCTGGTGCCCCGCGGGATCCATAAATCGCTGTAGCGGAAGCATCTTTTAATATGTCAACTGATGCAATTTCACTTGGAGGCACCTGGTTTAACAAGTCCATATTTCCCTGTATCCCATCCACCACAACTAAGGGATCATTACCACCCTGAAGGGAAGTAATGCCGCGAATACGAACAGAAGGTGCGGAACCAGGTTCACTTCCAACTTGCGTAATGTTTACGCCAGCCGCTTTACCTACCAATTGTTGTAAAGGATTGGTAACAGGCCCGGGATTAAGCTCTTTATCGGAAACCGTTGAAACAGCTCCGGTTAAATCTCTCTTCCTTGCCGTTCCGTAACCAATTACTACCACTTCCCCAAGGCTTTTTATCCCTTTCATGGTTACGTTTAATGTATTGCCGTTTATTGGAAGCGTAGTATCCCGAAAACCAACAAATGAAAATGTCAGATTTTTGACTTCCGTGGGTATTTTGATAGAATATCGACCATTAGCATCAGAGGTCGTTCCAATAGAGGAATTCTCGACTGCATAAATGGATGTGTTTGGTAATGTGTTGCCATTTTCATCGGTAATTTGCCCCGTTACAGTTCTTTCCTGTCCGAAAACTATACTACATAACAGTAAACAAACAAAAAAGGCAATTCCTCTTTTAAAGATAATTTCAATACTCATAAATCGGTTTTTAAATATTGTAGAATGATGTCGTAGAATGCAATCGTTAGTTGAAGCTCTAAAGAAAATCTAATTATTTTTTAGTTTTCTTTTCGCCTTCCAAATCTAATTGCAATTTTAACAAGAAAAAAAGCCAATGCCAAATAGTAAGGCACCAGCATAGGAAATATAAGCTGAAAAACAGAAAATGAAAGTTTTAAAAGGTTATATTTCTTATAGTTATATTAATATTTAAATTTTATTAATATTAACATGATATTTATTTTAGAAGATTTTTTAACGGATTTAAAATCCGTAGGCTTGGTTTTTTCATGGTTTAATTGAAATTCCGGGCGATACATTCTATTAACTTAGTCAGCTATTGTTTATGTGATAAACCTCATCAAATACAGCAGACGAAACAATACTCTTCTTTTTTATTTTGGTCTTATATGCGTAGATCGTGTTTACAGAATACCCAAGGATCTGCGCTATTTTCTCATTATTCGTAATGCCCATTTTCATCAAAGCAAATATTCTTAAGTCGGTATTTAATAGCTCATCCTTATCAGGGTAAATTCTTTCAGATTCTTTAAAAAGTGAATTAAAATCATTTATAAAATCCGGAAAAAGGTTTAAAAAAACTTTATCGAAATTTTTCAGCATTTCAGCCTTCTCGGCTTTCAGATTGATATTATTAAGGAGGTATTTTATATCATCATATTTATGGTTATAAAGTTTTTTTTCCGTAACAGTTTTAAATTTTTCAATCCTTGAAAAGAAGTCTGCATTTACATTAAAAAACTGAATGATGTATTCTTCTTTAATTTTATTTGCCTCAGATAATTTTGAATTAACCTCCGACAACTTAGAATTAGCAATTGACAGTTTTTGATTTATATCCTGCTCCTTTTGGTTTGCTTTCGTAATGGCTTGTTGGGCGATTTTAAGTTTTTTATTTTGCTTATTGATAATAATAAAAAGAACAATCAAGCCCAGCAAGAGCAACGTAGCTATTGAAGAATATAATATCAGCAATTTCTTTTGGGCTACCACGGCGTTTACCTGTGCTCCCTCTATTATAGGTAAAATGCTGCTTACCTGCACCTGTCTTTGGCGTGCACCGTAATACACAGCATCCTGTATGGCTTTTTCTACACACAAAAAAGCGGCTTTCAAATTTCCCTGCGCAAAATAGATCTGAGACAAATAAAGCGTGGCAGTGGTTTCTTTTGTAGAAGATATGATGTCATCAATAGCTGCCAGCAAAAACGTTTCTGTCTCTTTATCCGTTTCATTCATTTCTCTGTAAATGCCACTCAACGTAGATTCTACCAATGCCTTTTGATGAAAAGAAAGATTAGGCCTTTTTAAAATATTTAAAAATTCCGGGACTGCTTTGTTCCCTCCGCCTGTTTTTAGATCTTTCAGCCCTTTATAATAATCATACTCAAAAGATGATGGCTGATAATAAAGCAACGACGAATCGATATAAAGATTGCCAAGTTTATAATAAGCAGGGGTAAAATATTTGTCGTTGTTATAGTCGGAGAGATCATAATAATACCTTCCCATCAATGAATAATATTCAGCTTTGAGACTATCAGAAACGCCCGAAAGCGAAACAGAATGCAACGTATCAAAGGCATCTTTGAAAAGGCCTGCAGAAACCAGTATGAAACTTAATTTTACTTTAGAATCTTCTATAAGCGCCGGCCGTTGAACCTGGTAAGATACCTGCTGCAATTTCCTTGCATATAAAAATGCTGAATCATAGTTAAATCTTTTGTACTCCTCATACAATGATCCAATAGTTTTATATTGCTCGGGCAAATCGTTTTTATCCAAGGCCTTCAGCGAAATCTTTAATTGATCAATGGCAGCAATTTTTTGAGCATCATATTTTGAAGCTTCACCAATAATATTTTTAAGCATACTAAAAAGGGAATCATTAGCCGGTGCAGAATACACAACTATTACTTTTCCAAAAAACAGAAGAAAGAATATAAATACTTTTGCCATAAAATTGATATCTGAAAATTACTTCAAATCTATCTTATTACATGGAAAATTAAATCAAAGGGTGCACACGTGAGATTTATTTTAAAAGTGGTATCAGGCATTCAGATTCGCTACTTTTTTTAAAAAGTGTGAGTTTTAATTAAACGTCCGTTTTCTTAAAATCTCCCCTCCCCTACTCTTTTATTTTTTTTAAGTATAACCGTGTTTTTATTTTTCCCTTTTATTTTTTCTGTTTTTATTCAACTTCGTACTAATGAGTTTCGTAAAAAGATGTCCAACTGCTTTTTGAAGGGAATATTTTAAAAAGCGTCCACTGTTATATGAATAGGAAATAAAAAATAAAACTCAACCCTTCCCTTTTTTTGTAGAGGTGTTCGAAATCTTTTTTTGTATATTTTGCAATTATCACTTGACAATTACACAAGATATTTATAGAAGCGTTCCCGCATTCGAGCCGAAAATTTTTTTGGCAACGCATAAAATATGAAGAATGAATGGATATCTGGTTTACGAGTCATCTACCGATTTTGAATGCGTTGATATTGCTCATAAAAACAAATGAAGTTTCTTAATAGGCGACCTTCTTAGGATTAAGAATAAGTAGGAACACCTACCAAGAGACTACACTAAATTGGTGATTTATTTTTTACGAATCAACTACAACAATCGCTAACAAAACCAAACTTTATCTAATTACCGCCTGCAACATTTCTATCCGATAGTTCTTAGTTTATTGAAGAGGAACTCCGGGCGGAATTACATGTTCAAATCGCCTTACATAGAAACTCTGTATGTTTAATTTTCTCAGCCTACTTTACTCATTTTCAATTCATCTAACAGAGTTGTCCTACCCCGTTTACCCCATACCTATACTCGATTGGATAAGTTTTTGCAGTTACTTACTTGATTAAAAATGTTAGAAATAAATATGAGCAACAGCGTATATCAAATCAACAAAGGCATTAACAAGCCCATTGAGTTTAAGGGGCTGAAGGCGCAGTACATTTGGTACCTGGGGGGAGGGCTTGTTGCCTTGTTGGTTTTATTCGCCACCTTATATATCTGCGGTATAAATCCATTTATTTGTCTTGCTTTAATTACCTCGTTGTCGATCTCCTTATTCATGTATGTATATAAACTCAGCCGCACTTACGGTGAATTTGGTTTGATGAAAAAAGCAGCTAAAAAAGCAGTGCCAAAATTCATTAAAAGCTATTCAATCGTTCGTTTAAAAAAGCAATTACTTAAATGAAAAACCTGCTTGACATACTACCCGTTTATGGAGTGGAACATGATGCAATTCTTTCAAAGATAGGAGATATAACTGTTGCCTTTAAAGTTGAATTGCCGGAATTGTTTACGATGAGCAATGATGATTATGAGGCGTTTCATCACTCCTGGATTAAGGCCATAAAAGTATTGCCAGTTAATGCTGTATTATATAAACAAGATTGGTTTACAGAAGAAAAATATAAAGCAGATTTTTTAAAAGAAGACAACAGTTTTTTAAGCAGAAGCAGCGAACGGTTCTTTAATGAGCGGCCTTATTTAAATCATGAATGTTTTATCATGCTTACAAAAAAACCAGCAAACCGTAAAGCATCATCTTCTGTGTTTTCAAGCTTGCTGAAAAGGACAATAGTGCCTGAAGAGACGCTACAGCTAAAACATTATCAGGACTTCATTAATAATGTCGGACAGTTTGAAAAAATATTATCTGATAGTGGTTTTATTTCTTTTACCCGGTTAAATAACTCAGCCCTTATTGACTTAATTGTAAAGTATATGAATTTGCAAACAGGTGAAAATATAGTTAGGGATATTGAGTTTAAAGATGAATGGAAGATAGGAGAAAATTATTGTCAGCTCTACACGATGGCTGATGCCGAATTTGTCCCTCCATTGTGTGGCTCCCGGATAAACTATGATAAATACTCCACCGATAAAACAAAATTCAGCGTTGGTTTTGCTTCACCCATTGGCCAACTCCTTTCATGCAATCACATTTATAGTCAGTATGTTTTTATTGATGATGTGCAGAAGACCATACAAAAATTAGAAAGTAAAAGATTAAGGTTGCAGTCCTTATCAGCCTACAGCCGGGAAAATTCAATTGCAAAGAATTCTACGGATGATTTTTTAAATGAAGCTATTGGGGAACAAAGGCTGCCTGTAAAAGCGCATTTTAACTTGCTGGCATGGACAGACAATAAAGAAAATTTAAAAGTAATCAGAAACCTTTGCTCATCAGCTCTAACCCAAATGGATGCTACACCCAAACAAGAGACTGAAGGTGCAGCCCAAATCTTTTGGGCAGGGATACCAGGCAATGCGGCTGATTTTCCAATGAACGACACTTTTGATACCTTTTCGCCACAGGCCTGCTGTTTTTTTAATCTGGAAACCAACTACCGTTCTTCTGTAAGCCCTATTGGAATCCGTTTGGGTGACAGGCTAAGTGGCAAGCCGGTTCATGTAGATATTTCAGATGAACCAATGGATAAAGGCATCTGTACCAACCGGAATAAATTCATTTTGGGCCCGTCCGGTAGTGGTAAATCTTTCTTTACTAACCACATGGTAAGGTCTTACTACGAAAAAGGCACACATATTGTACTAGTAGATGTAGGCCATTCCTACAAAGGCTTGTGCGACATGGTGGGTGGCTACTATTTCACTTATTCCGAAACCAAACCAATCAAGTTCAACCCTTTTTTTATTGGCGAAGGAGACACTTTAGATACAGAAAAAAAGGAAAGCATAAAAACCCTTTTACTTGCACTTTGGAAGAAAGATAATGAAACCTATAACCGCAGCGAATATGTTGCCCTTTCAAATGCCCTGCAATTATATTTTGATAAAGTTGAGAAGGATAAGGAATTATTCCCCTGCTTTGATACTTTTTATGAATTTCTGAAAGACGAATTTGTTGGCATATTGAAAGGAGACAATGTAAAGGATAAAGATTTTGATGTTTCTAATTTTTTATATGTATTGAGGCCATATTACAAGGGTGGTGAATTTGATTATCTGTTGAACGCAAAAGAAAACCTTGATTTATTGCAGCAGCGGTTTATAGTGTTTGAGTTGGATAATATAAAAGATCATCCGATATTATTTCCGGTGGTAACAATCATTATCATGGAAGTATTCATCAGCAAAATGAGAAAACTGAAAGGCATCCGTAAAATGATATTGATTGAAGAAGCCTGGAAAGCTATTGCAAAAGAAGGGATGGCAGAATACATCAAGTATCTGTTCAAAACTGTAAGAAAGTTTTTTGGTGAAGCGATTGTTGTAACGCAGGAAGTGGAAGATATCATCAGTTCACCAGTTGTTAAACAGGCCATTATTAATAATAGCGACTGCAAGATATTATTAGACCAAAGTAAGTATCAGAATAAGTTTGATTTAATTCAGGAACTATTGGGATTGACCGAAAAGGAAAAGGCTTTGGTGTTGAGCATCAATAAGGCCAATGATCCGACTAAAAAGTATAAGGAGGTGTTTATTTCGTTAGGTGGCGTGTTAAGTAAAGTGTACCGGACAGAAGTTTCGCCGGAGGAATATTTGGCATATACAACCGAGGAAAAAGAGAAAGTAAAAGTGCAGGCAGCAGCGTTAAAATTTGGAAGCATTGAGAAAGGAATTGCATCATTAACAACTTAAAACAAATACTATGAAGTACTTAATTTTTTGCTTTATACTGCTGGCCACTGCCTGTAATAGCCCTAAAAATAACACTGCATTAGAGGGGATTTATACTGCTTCCTATGAACATGAGTTTGGCAGAAATACTGACACATTAATCCTTAAAAAAGCTAACGATGGTAATGGGGTTTACCAGATAACAAGGCATACAGGGTTAATTAAAAAATTAGATGGAAAAGAATTTCCAAAAGAAGTCCTGATTAAAAATTGGGTGTTAGACTATAATGCTGATAAACAAATTCTGACAGAGCAAAAGGAAGGTAAAATTCTTGTATGGGATAGTAATAGATTGACCTTGCAATTAGGTGACAGGTCATACAAGAAAATAAGTGATTTGTAATAAATGCTAATAATGAATTGGCGGTAATATAATTGTGAAACTGAAAATGTGGAGTATGAAAAAAATATTAATCATCGTTGGCATCGTCTTGTCAATAAGCATTGCACCGATACAGCATACCAATGCACAAATACCCATTTTAGAAATTATTAAAGCTGCGGTAAAAAAAGTAATCAAGGCAGTGGATTTAAAAATTCAGCGGTTACAAAATAAAACCATTTGGCTGCAGAATGCACAGAAGACATTGGAAAATAAAATGTCAAAGCTAAAGTTGACAGAAATAAGTGACTGGAGCAAAAAGCAAAAGGAATTGTACGCTAAATATTTTGATGAATTGTGGAAGGTTAAAAATGCCATCAGTTCTTGCCAGGCGGTAAGAGATATTATTAAAAAGCAGGTTCAGTTGGTACAGGAATATTCAAAAGCATTTAACCTATCTAAACAGGATAAAAATTTTACGGCAGATGAACTTAACTATATGCAAAAAGTATATACTGGCATATTGGATGAAAGTATTAAAAATATTGACCAAATTCAATTAGTGATTAATGCCTTTGCCATGCAGATGACAGACGCAAAACGCTTAGAAATAATTCATGCTGCCGGAAATAATATTGAACAAAATATTACTGATCTGCGACAGTTCAACCAGCAAAACATTATTATAAGTTTACAAAGATCGAAAGAAAAGAATGATATTGATGTAGTGAAGAAACTCTACGGAATAGAGTAATAATTTTTAGTGAAAACGAAAATGAGGTTATGAAAAAATTATTGATAATATCTATTATGGTATTGTGTGCAGAAAACCTATCTGCACAAACCCGGGCCGAATGGTTCCGCCAAAAAGCAACTCAAAAAAAATACTTGCTTCAACAGATAGCGGCGCTGCATATTTATTCAGGCTATTTATCTAAAGGATACTCCATTGCTAAAAATGGAATTAATACAATCAAAAGTATTAAGAATGGTGACTTACTCCAGCATAGTAATTACTTCATATCATTGGTAACTGTCAATCCTCAAATTAAGAGATATAAAAAAGTGGTCGGCATTATTGCCCTGCAGATAAGCATTGCAAAGCAGTCAGGTAATGCCATCAAAAGCTTTAGGAACAATCATCATTTTACCCCAACAGAGATTAACTATTTACAAGGCGTATTCAATACGCTGTTATCTGAATGTGCCAAAAACCTTGATGAATTGTTGAACCTCATTACAAATGGAAACCTAAAAATGAAAGATGATGAACGCATTAAGGCAATAGACAAAATATACCTTGATATGCAGGATAAGCAAGAATTTGCCAGGGCATTCAGCAATAATGCAGCAGGCTTATCCATACAGCGGAGCAATGAGGAAAATGATATAATTATTTCTAAAAAATTAAATGGATTAAAATGAAAAAGTGTATTGTGATTGTGTGGGTTATCCTGTTTTCTTTCTCAGGTCAGGTAGTAGCTCAGTCTACCGAAATTCAGCAACTATTACTGAATGTAGAAAAGCTGGCGCAATTAAAAAAGATACTAAGTAATATGAAAAAGGGGTATGAGATTGTGAGCAATGGATACAACACCATTAAAGATATTTCGAAAGGAAATTTTAACCTGCATGAGGCTTTTTTAGATGCCTTGATGCAGGTCAGTCCTACAATGAGAAAGTATAAAAAAATTGGAGAGATTATTATTTTTCAAACTCAATTAGTTAAGGAATACAAATCAGCGTTTAGAAGGTTTGATGCATCCAATCTTTTCAATGCAAATGAAATAAAGTACATGGGTAATGTGTACACCAACCTGTTTAATAAAAGTCTTCAAAATTTGGATGAATTGACAATGGTAATAACCGCAGGGAAATTAAGAATGAGTGACGATGAACGGTTGAATGCGATTGACAGGATATACATTGACATGGGCGATAAATTAGTTTTCCTTAGAACTTTTAACAAAGAAAACAATGTGCTTGCAATACAAAGAGGCAGAGAGATGGTTGATACCAGGGTATCTAAAAAATTGAATGGATTATAATGTAAATGCAATTAAATAGTGAGTATGAAAAAGTGTGTAAGAATAATTACCGCAATTGGAATGGCAGTAATAATGCCCAAAATATCATTTGCCCAAAGTGGTGGATTTGCAGATGACATTAAAAGCCTGCACCAGGTATTGGAACAGTTATATACAGAGATGCTGCCTTTGTGCAGCAAGCTGATTGGAGTTGGCCGTGGTATAGCGGGTTTTGCAGCCACCTGGTATATTGCCAGCCGGGTATGGCGGCATATTGCTAATGCTGAGCCAATAGATTTCTATCCTTTGTTCCGACCTTTTGTATTGGGCTTTGCTGTTATTATTTTCCCTTCTGTCATTGCCATGATTAACGGTGTTATGAATCCAACAGTTACCGGAACGGCAGCGATGGTAACTGATTCTAATAAAGCCATTGAAGTCTTATTACAGAAGAAAGAAGAAGCTATCAAAAAAACAGATGTATGGAAAATGTATGTGGGGGAAACAGGTAGTGGCGACAGGGACAAATGGTATAAATATACCCATCCGGATGATGCCCCGTCGGATGAAGGATTCTTTGCCAGTGTAGGAAATGATGTACGATTTGCTATGGCCAAAGCTTCCTACAATTTTCGCAATTCAATTAAACAATGGATGAGTGAAGTGTTGAGAGTATTGTTTGAAGCAGCATCACTTTGCATCAATACTATCCGAACGTTTTATTTAATTGTGCTTGCCATATTAGGTCCACTTGTTTTTGGCATAGCAGTCTTTGATGGATTTCAACACACGTTAACTGTTTGGATAGCGAGGTATATCAATATCTTTCTTTGGCTGCCAGTCTCCAATATTTTCGGAAGCATCATTGGTAAGATTCAGGAAAATATGCTGAAGGTAGATATTGCCCAGGTGCAAGACTATGGCGATACTTTCTTTTCACCCACGGATACTGCTTACTTAATCTTTATGATTATTGGTATCGTTGGTTATTTCACGGTGCCGAGTGTAGCAAATTATATTGTTCACGCCGGTGGTGGTAATACGTTGCTTTATAAGGTGACAAGTTTAACCTCAAATAGTTCCAGAAATATAATAAATACAGCCTCCTCAGGTGCGGGTATGGTTGCTGATTCATTTGGAAATGCTAAGTCAAATACATCTGGCAGTATGGCTTCCAATGGAGTAAGCGGCGGCTATTTTAATGAAGGTGGTGGCAATAAATCAAATGGTTACATGCAGGATAAATTATCAGGAAAATTGTAAGCTATGTTTAAAGAAACAAAAAATATTGATTCATCATTCAGGCACATTAAAATATTCACATTTCTTATTGTAGCAGGTTGCTTTTTACTATGCGGTTTTGTGTTGTATAAAAGTTATGAATTGTCTGCAAGGGTGCAGGATAAAATATACATACTTGCTGGCGACCAGGCTATGGAAGCTTTCGCTTCTAAAAGAAAAGACAACTTATTGGTGGAAGCTAAGAGTCATATTAGTTTATTTCATACCTACTTCTTCACGCTTGACCCAGATGATAAAGTGATAGAAAGAAATATTTCAAAGGCTCTATATATGGCAGATGCTTCAGCAAAAAAGCAATACAATAATTTAAAAGAAACAGGTTATTACTCTAACATTATCGCAGGTAATATAAGTCAGCAAATTTCTATTGATAGCATTACAGTAAATATTAAGTCGGAGCCTTATTTCTTTCATTGTTATGGTACAGAAAAAATAATCAGACCTAATAGTATTGTTACCCGCAGTTTAATTACACAAGGTTATTTAAGAAACGTTTCCCGTTCAGATAATAATCCGCATGGTTTTTTGATTGAACGATGGGAGACGCTGGAAAATAAGGATATTAAAACAGAGAACCGATGAAACTATTCAAAAGAAAGGAAGGCCAGGTAAACATACCTGATAAAGCAGCTACCGGTATTGCAAATGGAATACTAAAATCACAACGTTGGTTTGCTAATACTTTGGAAAGCCTGACCAACAAATGGAAACAAAAGCAGCAATGGATTTTTCTTTATGCGGTCTGCTTGGTATTTGGAGGATTGAGCATTGCAGCAATGGTAAACTCTTTTAAAAAGGGAGCAAACTCTAATACACTTATGCCTAAATCCATTTCCGTTCCTAAAAATATTTATAAAGGGGATCAGGCTTATCTAATAACAGAAAACGAATTTCAAAAAGTGCAGGAATATAAGCGTACACATCCCAATCTTTTAAAGGAAAGGCCTGGTTTATTTGACAGCCTCATACTAATTGAACAATCTTATTATTCACAAAAAAAATAAAACTATGAAAGAGAAACATTCAGCTAAGTTTTTACGACAAAGGAAAATGATGCTGGTCTTGCCAGTATTAATTATTCCATTTGTAACAATGGGATTCTGGGCGTTGGGTGGAGGACAAGGCCAGACGAAAAACAATCTTGCAGATAATAGCAAAGGGTTAAATCTGCAACTGCCCGATGCCAATTTAAAAGATGATAAAAATGCAGACAAGCTTTCATTTTACAATGAAGCAGATGCGGATTCTTTAAAACGGGATGAGCTTTTACGTAATGATCCTTATTATAAAGATTCCATTACCAGCAGACGCAATACCATCATGTCTGACACTGGAAATTTGCTAAGTACCACTCCACTATATAGTGGGTTGAATCAATCCCCTTATAATAAAACTGCTGATGCAAACGAGCAACGGATTTATCAAAAGATAAATGAGATTAATAAACAAATTAATCAGCCTGATAATGGTACTCAAACCAATAGCAATCCCAATGAGCCTATTCCAAATAACGATAGCAATGAACAGTTTTCAAATGAAGTTGACAGGCTGCAGGATATGATGCAGCAGATGAATGGCAGCCCGGAGGCAGATCCGGAAATGCAGCAATTAAATGGAACGCTGGAAAAAATATTAGACATACAGCATCCTGATAGAGTAAAGGAAAAGCTCAAAGAAAAATCATTGAAGAACAAGGATCAAGTTTTTATAGTTACTAAGCAATCAATGAAAAATAATATCAGCTTGCTTGATACCGGCAAAAGTAAAAGGAATGCTGAAAATAAATTTTTCGGTGTAGAAGAAGATGCAGATCCCGAAGAGCAAAATACTGTTGAGGCGGTAGTTCATCAAACGCAAACTTTAGTAAATGGTGCAGTAGTAAAAATGCGCTTGCTGAATGATATTTATATAAATGGTTCTTCAATTCCAAAAGGCAATTTTGTTTTTGGTATTGCTGAATTAAATGATGAACGACTTGAAATAAACATTAACTCAATCCGTAATAACAATTCAATATTTCCAGTTAAACTGGAAGTGTTTGATATGGATGGCCTTCCCGGCATATATATTCCCAGCGCTATTTCAAGAGATGTTGTCAAGCAAACTACAGATAATGGCTTACAGCAATTGGAACTTACTTCAATGGATCCATCATTCAAGGCACAGGCTGCAGCCACTGGCATTAATGCTGCTAAATCTTTGCTAAGTAAAAAAGTTAAACAGGTAAAAGTATTAGTGAAGGCTGGTTATAAAGTGCTGCTAAGAGATAAAAGTATTCAACAATAATTATAAACAATTAAAACAAATTTTATGAAACGATTAGTGTTTTTGATTTGTGCTTGCTGGTTATTCGTTTCGGCAATGGCACAAACTTCCTCTTTATTTATCTCAACAGATAAAACAACCAGTCTGGTATTTCCATTTTCAATCCGGCATGTGGACAGGGGTACAAAAGATATACTTGTGCAGCAGGTAAAAGAAGCGGACAATATCCTATTGGTAAAGGCTTCTGAAAAAAACTTTTCTGAAACAAATCTAAGTGTTGTAACAGACGATGGCAGCGTTTACACTTTTGTGGTCAACTACGAAGAAAAACCTGCAATATGGGTTTACAATTTACCTGAGAACAAAAAGGCAACTATGGCCACTTATGCCAACGCCATTCTGGATAACCGGCGAACATTGCGGGGTATAAGAGACAATAGTTGGAATATAGATGCAGCAGTTATTGGATCCTATATAAAAGACGAAATTATTTATTATCAATTGAGAATTAAAAATAATAGCCCGATTGATTATGATATTGAAGTACTGCGGTTTTTCATCCGTGATAAGAAGAAAGGGAAACGGACTGCCGTACAGGAAAATGAATTAAAGCCTTTGCATGTTTCTGGCAATATAACACAGGTTAAATCTTTCAATCAAAATGTTATTGTTGTTGCTCTGGACAAATTCACCATTCCGGATAAAAAATTTATGGGCATACAGATAATGGAAAAGAATGGAGGCAGGCATTTGATGATGAAGCTTAACAACAAAGACATTCTGAAAGCAATACCATTGCCTGATTTAAAATGAATAACGAACATCCAATATCAGACCAGGTATTAGAACTTGTAAATATGGCTTTATCCAAAGGTGAGCATTGGATGGCTTATAACCAGTCCCTCTACTTTATAGATAAAGAAGATGTTCACTTTTTCAAATTGCAAAACGAAGCGAAGGAGTTTGCAAATAATAATTTCAGTGATAGGGATGCACATAATGTCATCTACTTTAATTCGATTTTAGACATTTTTAAAGAAATCCCTTACCCGGAAAATGCAGAAAAGGATTTGGTCAATAATCCCGATATAAATGGATTGTATAATTATGATGGCAATGCTTTCACGGATTCACTAATTGAGCATATAGATCAACAACAACTATCAATATTTAATTCACAATTAAAAACAAACATTATGAACAACGAAAATTTTCAGTACTTGAGTGATAATCTCAAATACATGGGCTTTGGTGAAAATCTTAAAACAGATTTAGAGAAAAATCTTAATGAAGGCAAAGCGGATTTTCAATTGCATTATAAGGCAGAGATTAATAAAAAGCCTTTTGAAGTGACAATGAATTTCCGCAAGTCTGATACTTCGGACATGTACTTCTTTAATAACTATCATGCTTCGCTTGAAAAAGGCAAGGACGAAAAGGCTGAGCAAACTTTTTACCTAAATAAAGGGAAAGGAATTACAGGAAAGGAAGCCTTTAACCTTTTGGATGGCCGGTCAGTACATAAAGACCTAGTAACAAAAGAAGGTCAGCCATACAAAGCATGGATGCAGCTTGACTTTGAAAACAAAGGCAAGAACAACAATTTTGAAGTAAAACAATTTCATGAAAAGTATGGCTTTGATTTGAAAGCAGCAGTTGAGAAATTCCCCATAACGGATTTAAAAGAGCCGGGTACAGAAAAGGCTTTAATGCAATCACTTCAAAAAGGAAATGTTCAATCTGTTACTATTGAAAAAGATGGCAGCACCCATAAAATGTTTATTGAAGCCGATCCACAATTCAAAAAGGTAAATCTATATGATTCTAATATGAAGCAGGTGGCAAAAGAATCAGTAGAGATATACCAATCTGTCGGGAAAACCGAAGCCAGCATGGCTGTAAAGGAAGAAATAGGAAATGATAAAAAAAAAGAGTTGAAGCAGGAACTTAAATCAGAAAAAGAAAAGGTAGAAAAGAAAAATGATAAAACGCTTTTACCTAAGAAAAGGGAACGCAGTAAAAAAGGTTTAGGGGTATCTTAACAGGAACCCTAAACCCATTTTTTATTTTAAAATTATCATCATGAATATTGAGAATATTTCAGCTTTGATGGAACAATTGCAATCGTTAGGTTTTGAAAATGCAGGCTATTCATTGTTAAAGCGAATTAGTTTTAGGCCTGAAAATTTTATCCTTTCGCAAAAAATGGAGAAGGCTAAAGACAAGTTAAGCATTCAACTATTCTTTGAAAAGGATGTCAAGCAAGGCACGTATATTTTGTTCTATTATGATGTTGTACTTCAAAAGGAGACGCCTTTAATTGATGCTACCATTAATGGCATCAATACTATTAACCTGGAAAAATCAATGATAGAAATAGATTGGAAAAACGCTTTCGATTTTGTTACAAAAAAGCATTTGAATTTGGAAGATAAGACAAGCTGGGAAAAAGAACAGAAAGTTGAATTGGTAATAGAAGGTCTTTCTGAATTAGACAAATCGGAGGATGGTAAAGCTGTTGCCGTAGGACTTAAACTAAAATATTGGGCTGGTATTTCATACCAGGAGTTGTTTGGTAATATCAGCCCTTTAAAAAACAAGTCCGAAGTAAGCCAGCGGTTTTATTTTTTTGAAGGCCAAGCAGGGATATCAGTAGATGAAGCATACCGGTTTTTACTAAATCGTTGGCTGGAAAGGCAGATGCAGGCAAAAAGGAAACAAACGGCTAATGCAGAAATTAGCGAAACAGAAAAAGACAGCCACGCTTCATCTGGTAGTGGCCTGCTAAAAAAGAAACGTTTGGGCAGCTCCAGAACTGTTAAACAAAATAAGTCGGTTCTGAATTAGATAATAGTATTAGGAACTTTCCCGCCAATGAAAATGACAGGAAGACCCAAATGGGAAAATGGTATTAAATACATAAAAGTATTGGGAAAATGAAAAGTTGACTTTTAAAACATGACTTTATGGAGACATTATTTATTCCGAATGAAAACGACTTTAAGAGATGGATCAAAGAAGCAGTGAAAGATTTTCTTCAGGAATTTACGAAAGAGGAATTGAAGGATAAGCAAAATGACGAAAATCTGCTTAACCGAAAAGAGATTGCAAAGTTTCTGAGAGTATCACTACCAACCTTAACTGATTGGATAAAAAGAGGATTACCTTCTCATAAACAAAGAGGCCGGGTTTATTTTGATAAAACTGAAGTGATAAAATATATCAAGGAAAATAAAATAGGGCAATTGAAATTTGGCTCCCGGTTTGAAACATTAAGACAAGAAATTGCTTAGAAGAGGAATTGGTTGTGATAGCTCGAATATTTAAATTGCCGGTATTTTTACCGGTATTTTTTTAAAATAGTTTACCTTTACTGGTATTAGTTCTTTCACTTTCCCTTTAAATGTTTTCAAATTCGATTGGGCAAATTATTAGATGGCGTTTGTTTGCAAATTGTTTGCAAATCTCAAAAAAAGCCGATTTAGGAAGATGAATACTGCGTAAGTTTTTAAGATAAATCATCCTGCAAAGATGGTAAAAAATAAAAAATTGACCTGTTTCATCCAGGCATTAGACTCATAACAAATTGAAAATCAGTTAAATTGGTATTGGTTAATTATTTATCTAATACTCGTAAAAAAACCTCACATTTCTGTGAGGCTTTGTGGGAGCACACGGGTTCGAACCGCGGACCCTCTGCTTGTAAGGCAGATGCTCTAAACCAACTGAGCTATGCTCCCTTTTAATTTGGGAGTGCAAATATAAGAGAGTAAGGTTATCCAAAAAAATTTTATATTGAAAAGTTCCCAATAAAAAATTAAACTGAATCACTATTATTAACAACTGATATAAAAATGAAAAAAAGCTATTGATTGTTCTTCACCCCTAATTTTTTCCTGGCCTCTTCTTCTTTCTTTTGTGCCTCTATTTTTCTTGCCTCAATCTCCTTACTGATAGAATCGTGTCGGTTTTGCTCTATTTGCTCAATAAGGGCATTCACCCTGGCTTTTTCGGCATCAGCCCGCGCTTTATTTTTAGCATCCAGTGAATCAATTTGTTTCATTTTTTGATTTAAAGCATCGTCAAGAATGATGGCAAAATGATTTCTTGTAACTGCAACTTTTCTGGGAGTAATTCCCGGATATTGATAACCCAAGGTTACTCTTAAAATAACGTACAATTCATCCTGGTAAAATAAGGATTGCGCATTCAAAACTGCGACTTTTGTAAACGGCGCGTTTATACCCCAATCTTCTAATAAATTCTGAACAGCTACATAATAAATACTACCGGGCTTAAGGTCTTTTACTTCGGTAACCGAAGTAATGTAAGCACGATTCCGGTCGTAAGTGTTTACAAGCACGGTATCTAAGCTATCTCTTTTGGTAGCCCTACGAATAGATTGCAAAGCAGATTCATAGCTCACCACAAAATCTCCGCGCTTTAAATTTGCGTTTCCTCTAAAAGTATTATCATCATACACCATTGTTACCTGGTATTTTTCAATGAGTTCTTTAAGTGCGTTATAAGCTTCATTATTGATTAAAATATCCTTTACGTCTGAAATGGACTGGGGATTACCATAAGCTTTGACTACAGACAGGGTAACTTTATTTTTTAAAGATGCTTTTTTAGTTTTTTGAGCATCTGCAAAATGCGTAATTAATAATAACCCACCCATTGCAAAACTTAATCTAAAAAATTTTTTCATACATTATTTTTTTTACTTATTAACCAAAATCAATGCCTGAAATTAATCCATCCCCTAAATTTTATGCCTTTCAACATAAGTTTGAAATTTTTATATTGTAATTTTGTAGCGAAATAGATATGAATACTCCTAAAACATATAGTGTAGAAGAAAACCAGACGGACCTGTTGGTCGATAGCGGAAATGATTGCCAGCTTATAGTCTGGAACGATGAGGTGAATACTTTTGATTGGGTAATTGATACACTCATTGATGTGTGTGGACATACCGCCCAACAAGCGGAACAAAGTGCCATGATTATACATACAAAAGGTAAATATGCAGTGAAAGAAGGTTCTTATGATACATTAAAACCTATGTGCGATTCAATCACAGAACGGGGTATTGGCGCTACAGTGGATGAACTTTCAGCACGATAAAATATTTTTACTCTTTATACATGACTGAATGAGAAGCATGGATGGCAATTTATCATCATTTTCTCTCTATCAAATTTTCTTTTATTTTGTTTTCTCAATATGAAAGATGCCGAAATTTATACCAAAAGATAATAATGATTTTCCTCCATTGGAATCCGCAGACATGAATGGGTTTCTGGCTTTTGGTAGCAATCTTAAAGTAGACACCTTATTAAAGGCATATCCCAAAGGAATTTTTCCCTGGTTTAATGAAGGAGAATTGATTTACTGGTATAGCCCTGATCCCCGGTTTGTATTATTTCCACAAAAATTAAAAATAAGTCACAGCATGAGGAACGTTTTAAATAAACATCTCTTCAAATTCACTGTTGACAAAGCTTTTCCGCAAGTAATCAAAAATTGCAGGATGGTAAAAAGAAAGGATGATCCGGGTTCATGGATCACGGATACATTCGAAAAAGCCTATAACAATTTATTTTTAAAAGGATATGCGCACAGTGCAGAAGCATGGCAAAATAATGAATTGGTTGGCGGATTATATGGCGTGTTGATTGGGAAAGTGTTTTTTGGTGAAAGCATGTTTTCCAATAAAAGTAATGCCAGCAAATTCGCATTTATAAAATGGATCGAGGCGTTACAAAAAAATGGAATTGAATTGATAGATTGCCAGATATATTCGCATCACCTGGAAAGCCTTGGCGCAGAACTTATTCCCAGGAAAGAGTTTGCTGGCTTGCTGGAAAAATTAATAGTTTAATTCTATTTTTTTAGAAGGATACCTTTCCGCATATTGGAATACCATTCCTCTAATATATTCATTTTCCACATAAGGAGTAAGCCTGTATTTAATATCACCAATTTCATGAAAATCAGCATCGGCAGGCAAATACCCCATGCCATAAAATTTTCCTTTTTCGATTAAAATACAGCTTTGCTCGTTTGGATCTAAACCATCATCAACTAACGCAAAAGTTGGCAATTCATTTTCAAGATGACGAATACAATCATGTACCCTTTCGTTGTATTTTTCAGCAGATTCCTTTTGTTCACAAGCACCTTTACATTTTTTTTCCAACAACAACTGGCATTTTACTTTCTCCGACTGAAGGAAACAAAGTTTAGGACAAAGTTCAAAAGTGTGCATGAGTTTGCGCAGCATAGTAAACCCTTCTGTAAGCTGATTAAATGTATAAAATGCTTTTAAATTTTTCTTCTTTTTCTCGATACATAAACGCAGATAGCCTCTGCCATCTTCAAAAGAATACATTCCGTAAACCTGATCAAACCTTTTCTGGCTGCGATTTTGCTCAGGCCATATTTTTTTTATTTCAATGCTCTCTAAAATAAGAGCCATCAATTCTGTAGCAGTTTCATGATAAGAAATATGATAAATTTTCTTTAAGAATTCCTGTTTTTGTTTATTGCTTTTATTGTTGGAAAAATGGCTGTTCACCCTTTTACTCAGGCTCTTTGCTTTGCCCACATAGATCACTTTCCCTTTTTTATCATGGAAATAATAAACACCAGGATGTGATGGTAATTTTTTGATTTCCGAAGCAGGAATATTAGGTGGAAGAAATTGTTCCTTGCTCTTCGCTTTCAACATCGCTTGTACATGTCCGTTTGTATCACTTTGTAACAAGTGATGAAAAAGTTTTACAGTTGCTTCCGCATCTCCTTTAGCCCGGTGCCTGTCTTCAATTTCAATTCCAAGATGATGACATATTTTCCCCAAACCATAACCATTTAATCCCGGTAAGATTTGCCGGCCCAGGCGTACGGTACACAATTTTTTACAATTCAATTCATAGCCTGACTGCAACAAATGATGCTTTACAAATGAGTAATCGAAATTTACATTGTGCGCAACAAAAACCTTATCATGTATTAAATCATAAAGTTCGCCGGCGATGCTTTTAAAATCCCTTTCAAATTCTACCATTTCGTTGGTAATTCCAGTTAACGTTTCTATATATCTTGGAATCGTATAAATTGGATTGAGCAATGCATGAAACTCCTGGATTACACATTTACCATCAGTTATAAAAACGGCTATCTCAGTAATTCCATTGGCCGCCGCAAAGCCCCCGGTAGTTTCTATATCAATGATTGCGTATAACAAAGGATGATTTTTAAAAGGCAAATTTACTAACAAAGTTAGCAAGATACTAAACCATGTTTGTATTACATTTGCAGGCTATAAATTTTTAGTATAAAATATGGAATTAAGTAAGAATTATATACCTGGTACTGTGGAGGAAAAATGGTACCAACTATGGAGGTCAAAAAATTATTTCAAAAGCGAACCTGATAACAGGCCTGCATTTACGGTTGTCATTCCGCCTCCAAATGTAACAGGAGTGCTGCACATGGGGCATACGCTTAACGAAACTGTTCAGGACATTTTAGTCAGAAAGGCAAGAATGAGTGGTTTTAATGCGTGTTGGGTTCCCGGCAGCGACCATGCTTCCATTGCCACTGAAGCCAAAGTGGTAGATATGCTGAAAAGAGAAAAGGGAATTGATAAGAATGATTTATCAAGAGAAGAATTTTTAAAATATGCTTTTGAATGGAAAGAGAAATATGGAAATATTATTTACAACCAGATTGAAAAATTAGGATGCAGCGTTGATTGGGACCGTGTTTCTTTTACTATGGACGATCATTATTATAAAGCGGTAATAAAAGTTTTTGTTGATCTCTATAAAAAAGGATTGATTTACCGTGGAGCCAGAATGATCAATTGGGATCCTGCCGCAAAAACAGCATTGAGCGATGAAGAAGTGGAATATAAAGATGTAACGGGGAAGTTGTATTATATAAAATATGAAATCTCCATAAATCCCCCCGAAGGGGAGACTTTACAGTCTTCAAATTCGGAAAATTTTATTGTAATTGCAACACAGCGCCCGGAAACAATTATGGGTGATGTGGCCGTATGTGCCAACCCCAATGATGAACGGTTTGCACACCTTAAAGGCAAAAAAGTAATTGTGCCTTTGATCAATAAAGAAGTACCCGTAATTTTTGATGAATATGTTGATAAAGATTTTGGAACAGGTATCTTAAAAATTACGCCTGCGCATGATATCAATGATTTCAATATTGGTTTAAAATACAATCTTCCGGTAATAGATACTTTAAATGAAGACGGAACTTTAAGTGAAGCCGCGCAAATTTTTATTGGCGAAGACCGTTTTGTAGCAAGAAAAAAAATCGTGGAAGAACTGAGCGCAAAAGGTTTGCTGGTAAAAGAAGAAGAGTATTCTACAAGATTAGGCTATAGTCAGCGAACTAACGTGGTGGCAGAACCGAAAATATCTACCCAATGGTTTGTGAAGATGAAAGACATTGCCCAGCCGGCATTGGAAGAAGTAACCTCCGGAAGAATCAATATTTATCCGCGTGATAAATTTACAGCAACTTATAAATATTGGTTAGAGAATGTAAAAGACTGGTGCATCAGTCGTCAACTTTGGTGGGGACAACAAATTCCCGCATGGTACGATGAAGATGGCAATGTGTATGTAGGAGAAACTGAGGAAGAGGCAAGGAAAGGACAACCGGCAACAGACAACAGGCCACTGAAAAGAGACGAAGATGTTTTGGATACATGGTTTTCATCATGGCTTTGGCCAATAGAAGTTTTTAAAGGAATTACCCAACCCAATAATAAGGACATTAATTATTATTACCCGACTTCTGTATTGGTTACCGGTCAGGATATTATTTTTTTCTGGGTGGCACGTATGATCATGGCGGGAATGGAATACCTGCATGAAAAGCCTTTCAGCGATGTTTATTTCACAGGAATGGTGCGTGATAAATTGGGAAGAAAGATGAGTAAAAGTTTGGGTAATAGCCCTGACTTGCTCTTGCTCATTCATGAGTACGGTGCCGATGCAGTGCGCTTTGGAATTATGATTTCTTCGCCGGCGGGTAACGACCTTTTATTTGATGAAAGTAGTTTGGAACAGGGGAAACATTTCAATAATAAATTATGGAATGCCCTAAAGTTAATGAAGATGTGGGAAGAGAAGATTGGCGTAATCGATGACAGACAACCGAAGACCGATGAGCCTGGTAGTCAATTCGCAATTTCATGGTTTGAGAATCGTTTGCATGAAGTAAGAAATGAAGTTGATACTTTAATGAATCAATTTCGGTTGAGTGAAGCCTTGAAAACAATTTATTCTCTTATCTGGGATGATTTCTGCAGTTGGTTTTTGGAATGGATCAAGCCTGAATTCGGGCACGCCATGGATCAAAAAGTATATGAAAAAGCAGTTTACTTTTTCGATGAATTACTTCAAATATTGCATCCTTTTATGCCATTTATTACCGAAGAAATTTATCATTTACTCAAAGAAAGAAAAGATGATTTGATGATTAAACAATTTTCTCCCGTACAAAAGGCTGAAGAGAAATTATTGCAATCAGGTAATAAATTAAAGGAATTAATCAGCGCTATCCGCGATGCAAAGCACAAAAACAAAATAAAACCAAAAGACAACATTACTTTATTTGTGGAAACAGATGATGAAACCTCTTATCAGCCAATAAGAGACATTTTGCTAAAACAGGTAAATGCTCAAAATATTTTCTTTAACCAAAAGCCAGTGGCACATTCAATTATGCTAGTAACAGGCAAAGAAAAAATTTATATAGAATCGGAAACAGAGATTGATAAAGAATCGCAAAAAGAAAAATTGCTGAAAGACCTGGATTATCTTAAAGGTTTCTTAATTACTGTTGACAGGAAATTCAGT
>DATCMY010000551.1:0-21554 GCA_036565505.1 Hanamia sp. | reverse complement strand
GCGCATTGGGCTGCACCATTAATTCTTTTTGAGTGATGACAGTTCTTTCTGCATAACCACTTGAAAGATCTTTTGTATGCGCCAGTGTCATCAGCTTCCATTGCGTAAGCGCTTCAGGCATGGTAAAACTGAATTCAATATTGCCATCTTTATCTGTTCTTAATTCAGGAAAGAAGAAGGCAGTTTCATTGAAGTTTTTACGGATTTGAATTTGAGATTGGTCGATAGGCTTTTCCTTTATTTGATTTAAAAATGAAGTTGAATCTTCATTTCTTACTTCTCCATTTGCTTTGGATTTCGTTCCATAACCTATAACCACAACATCATTTAGATTTGATTCTCTTTGAACTATCCCGGGTGCAGCACCAGATATTCCTTTATTGTCATTGGCAATTGAAGTGATTCCTCTAATTTGTATACCTGAGACCCTTCCTTCTAAATAATTATTACCTGGAATAAAATTCAGAGCATCATATCTCTTTTCTTTTTGTCGTACATAAACTTCATTCCAATATTTTTCTATGGATTGAACGAATGTAAAATTTTGATTACCAGACCATGTATTAAAGCCGGAATAAGTTGGCCATACGTCAAGAGTGCTCCACGAATGCGGTTTGAATTGATCGAGCGATGCATCATACATGGAAGCCAACATCTCCGCTGCAACTTTTTCTCCTTTATTTCCACTGATCTTTACTTTCCACTTTTCTTCACTTCCAGGCAAGGTTTTATCACGATAGGTATCAAATGATATGTTGAGTTCTTTATTAGTCCATGGAACATAAACGGTATTGGAAGCAACATAAAAACGATTGTCTTTTATAAAAAACTGGCTCACTCCAAAGCCACCGCGGTCATTTTCTGTAATATTAAAATCGAAAGTGTTTTTATCATTGCTTAAAGAAAAGTAACTCAAATTTGAAGATTGTTTTTCGGTTGTCGATGGCTGGTTGTCAGTTGTCGTTGCTTTATTTACTTCCTGTATTAAAAATAAATTTTCAGCAGATGTTCCTGTAATGAGATGGACTGTTTCTCCCGGTTCTACAACATTATTTTCTACAAAGTTCCATAGGTAAGTTGGTGCAGTCAATGAACCTGCTTTTGTATCATATACCTGAAAATATTTTACATCTTTTACATCCTTTCCGTATTTATCTTTTGCTGTTGCTTCGATTACATACCAGCCTTGATTTAATTGATAATTGACAATTGATAATTGATAATTGAGTGTAACGCTATCGGTTTTTTCAAAAATCATTTCGCTTTTAGGCCATGATTCCTTTTTGCTTTCATCTTTATATTCATCATGAGGAAAGTATTGTATAAATTCATTTTTAGTTAAAATAAATTGATCGGGTTCTGCCCATAATCTTTGACGAATTAATCTGTCCGGCACTTGCAGTTTGTAAATTTTTACATCAGCTTTTACTGCTTCAAATTCACCACTAAGGTTTTTACTTCTGATTAAAATATTTTTAAGACTGTCTTTATTTACAATATCACCTTGTGGTAATATGATCTGTAAATTCAATGCTTTATAACCCGCAGGAACTGTAATATCTCCACTCCTCGTCTCTCCATTAATATCAGTAACATCTGCTTCTACTTTATAATCAAAAACGGGATCTGTATTTTTATCAATACTTAAATCAGGAATGGCTGCAAATTTGATTTTAAATTTTCCGTTCGCATCAGTAATGATTTCTCCATTGGTAATTTCCAAAGGATTTGATCGCGGAAAGCCTATCCTCCAGAACATCCATGGATAAAGGAACCTGGCAACTCTTGTAACCCGGTAAGTAACTTTTGCACCATCAATATTATTGCCAGCATAAGCTTTGGAAAAGCCTGTAATTTCAATTGTATCATTTACCCGATAACTTCCTTTTACTTTTTCAAACTCTGTGTAAAACTTAGGACGTTTATATTCTTCAACAGAAAAGGAAACAGATGAATTATCATAGTCTTTTACATCAATATCAAATTCACCATTTAATTTATTTTCAGGTAAACGGAATTTTCCATTGAAGGAGCCAAATTCGTTCAGCAACACTTTTATGGAATCAACTTTCTGGTTGTTTGCATCAGATAGAAAAACAGTTAACGTATCTTTTGTTTCCAGCAGCTTTGGTTTTTTTGTTTTCCAATTTTTGGTAACGCCAATGCCTTTGAAATATACTAATTGTCCGGGGCGATAAATGCTTCTATCAGTAAACAATAAAACTTTTGCATTGTCTTCATCATATTCTTTTTGATCATCGTATTCATCATTATCATCGCTGTTGTAATAATTGTAGATGTATTGCACATCATCCAAAAATAATCTGTCTTTTTTATAAGTGATATCGAGCCTTACACTCCTGTTTTCATTTTTTTTTGGAACCGGCAATTTAAGATAACCGTTTTTGTCAGCCTTCAATAATTCCTGTTTTTCCAATTTGTAATCCCTGTTAGTGTAATCATAATTCTGTTTATAAACCTGCACTTCAGCTCCATTAAGTGGCTGTCCCGTTGTTCGATCCAAAATAAAATATTGTTCACCGCTATTGATAAAACTGATATTGGAAATATAAAAATATTGAGCAGCCAATGGGTTTTTATCCAGGCTAAAATTTGCAGAGACACTCCCTAACAAAACATATTCACCAATGGGAAGAGCATCAATCTTTACTTCAGTGGAATGTGAAAGATAATCAGCCGTTGGAGGCAATGATTGTTTCCAGGTTCTAAGATTTTTTTCAGAAACCAGTGTTTTAAATGTTTGATCATTGTTCTTATTGCTGATTTGTTTTTTAAGTTCTGGCGTTAGCTGAAGAATTCTGAAATAAATTGCATTAAAATTTTTATAAGTAACCAATGTACGGAATGGCAGCCCAGGTACATTTATCTTTTCAGTTGTAAGATTAATTGCAGGATGAAGAACCTGGTTCAATAAATTTCTTGCATTGATTCCTCCCTCGCTGTCAGGGAATTTCTTCGCAATTTCATCAAGCATATCTTTTGCCTGCTTAACGGTATAAAATGAAATGGCATCCTTATTTTTTGATGATTGAAATGCATTATTATAAATCATTTGCGCCACTAAAAATGATGCCTGCGCCGATGCGGGGTTATTTTTATATTTTTCGCTAATATTCTTTAATGCATCCATATAATGAGTATCCTTATTACTCATTACTCCATACTGATCTACAAAATTGATACGTTCAATATCTGCATCAATCATCGCTTCCGGCTTGCTGTCATTGGAATGGAAAGCCAGCAAATCCTGAAAAATCAGTAGCGCTTTTTGATGAAGTGAAGCAGAATCTTTTGTGGTGAACTTATGTTTTACAAATTCATTTGCCGGTGAAAATGCTTCTTTATCTTTTATTTCAAAAGCATAGGCCGGACGTGTAATACCCTGTTCATCACTTTTAAAATAATCCAGTGCCCGATGAGCAAGCAGGTCATATAATGTAGGCCGCAGGTAACGTACATTTCCTTTTATAATGATAGCTTCAAATGGTTCAAGTTTTGTTTGTTGCAAAATGTTTTTATCATTGATTGACGCTAAGTACAATTCACCAATTTTTTTATGCAGATCATCAGCCGTCCAGGTAGCAATATCTTTTTTATCAAATCCAACTGTATTGGTTCTCTGATAGAGTTTATAACGGTTCTGCTGAAAATAATTTAAATACATCTGCGCTGTAATGCTTTGCAGCATTGATTTTGCAGGCTCTTTGGAAGAGGCAATTTCTATTTCTAATGTATCAATACTTTTTAAGGAAGCGTCTTCTTCTATATTTTGTTTTAATGTTATTTTATATAATAATGTTTTGATGATTTGTGGATCATTATTATTTTTTTTAGCTGAGCTATAAATTTTTTCAACTTCAGTTAATGCAGATTTTGTCAATCCTTTTTTCTGAAACTCTTCTACTTTTTTCCATTGTGAAAAATAATCATACATTGGCCTTTGGGCATTCAAAGTTGAAAAACTAAAAAATGAAAGGATTATTATCGTAATTGGCAGAAGAATATATTTTGGACGCATGCGAATGTATTTATGTTAAAGATAAAAAACTGTGCCCTATGGTTGTATGTTGAAAAAATCAATGATCTAATTACAATGATGCAAAAGAAAATTTATTTCATAAGATTATCTGGAAACACTAATTATTTATAGAAATTTAAACTAATTTAAAAGAAGAGTAATGGGAGGATTATGCTTTAATGAAAAACGCAGATTGAGAATTTCAAATCTGCGTTTTCAATAAATTAATTAAAAATGGTATAGTATTATGTTTGAAATATTTTATTTCAGATTATGATATACTTTTTGAACATCATCATCCTGTTCAAGATGATCAACCAACTTTAAAACTTCATTGGCCTGCTCTTCCGGAAGTTCAACTGTGGTAGTTGGAATTCGCGTAAGCTCTGCTGTTATCACATTAATCCCTTTTTCTTCAAGAGCCTTGCTCATATTTCCGAATTCATTGAAAGGAGTACGGATAACAATG
The DNA here is from genome assembly GCA_036565505.1 of Hanamia sp. Classification (GTDB taxonomy): domain Bacteria; phylum Bacteroidota; class Bacteroidia; order Chitinophagales; family Chitinophagaceae; genus Ginsengibacter. The sequence goes on along the minus strand of DATCMY010000551.1, from coordinate 17,046 downwards.
TTGCCTTCGCTGTCTTCGCCAATTTCTTCAAGGCCGAAATCAATTAATTCCAGTTCCAGTTCTTCTATATTCAGATTTTCATTTTTGATTTTAAATTCTCCCATGTGATTAAACATAAAGGCCACACTTCCACTGGTGCCAAGGGAGCCATGATTCTTATTGAAATGCATGCGTACATTAGCAACTGTTCTCGTAGGGTTATCGGTAGCGGTTTCTACCAAAATAGCGATTCCGTGAGGAGCGTAACCTTCATAAACTTCCTCATGATAATCAGTTTTATCTTTGCCCATGGCGCGTTTAATCGCAGCATCCACACGGTCTTTGGGCATATTCACAGCTTTAGCATTTATAATGCAACGACGAAGCGAAGAATTATTGTCCGGGTCAGGGCCACCTTGTTTTACAGCAATATCTATCTCCTTGCCAATTCGAGTGAATTGTTTGGCCATTTTATCCCACCTTGCAAACATGGTTGATTTTCTAACTTCAAATATTCTTCCCACGGATTTTTTTATTTTAAATGTTGAATTTTTAATGATGCACAGCCTCCTGCAAATTACCAACTGCTAATTGCCAAGGAACTGCAAATAACCACTTCCATTCCGGCAAATCTAAAATCAATATTCTAAAATCTAAAAAAATTCCTGTTATCTCTTACTTTTGCTCTTATGTCTACATATATTTCTTATTCATCTTTATATGATTTTACCCAAAAAATATTTTTAAAAATAGGATGCTCTGAAAAGGATGCAAAAACGGCCGCAGACTCTTTGCTTTCTGCCGATATGCGCGGGGTAGATAGCCATGGTGTAGCAAGACTTTCAGGATATGTTCGTTTGTGGGAAGCTAAAAGAGTAAATGCAAATCCTTCCATAAAAATTGTGCATGAAACTCCTTCTACAGCCGTGGTTGATGGCGATTCCGGATTGGGCTTGGTGGTGGCGCCATTTGCCATGAATGTGGCTATCGAAAAAGCGAAGAATTGTGGTACAGGATGGGTAAGTGTAAAAAACAGTAATCATTTTGGTATTGCCGGTACACATGCAATGATGGCTTTATCACATGATATGATTGGAATTGCAATGACGAATGGATCTGCATTGGTAGCGCCTACCTTTTCTGTTGAAAAATTATTGGGCACCAATCCTATTGCTGTTGCTGTTCCATCCGGAAATGAACAACCTTTCGTGGCAGATTTCGCTACAACAACTGCCTCTAACGGCAAACTGGAAATTTTGCAAAGAAAAAATGAAGATGCTCCCGTTGGTTGGATTCAAACAAAAAATGGTAATCCTACAACTGATGCGCATGCATTAAAGGAAGGCGGCGCCATGCTGCCATTGGGTGGCGATAGGGAACACGGAAGCCATAAAGGGTATGCATTAGGCTCGATTGTGGATATTTTTTCTGCAATACTTAGTGGTGCCAATTATGGTCCTTGGGTTCCTCCGTTTCCTGCTTATGTGCCTATGCCTGAAAATAGGCCCGGAGAAGGAATTGGGCATTTTTTTGGTGCTATGAGAATTGATGCCTTTCGGCCGGCTGAAGAATTTAAGAAGAATATGGACCAATGGGTACATCGATTTAAAACTGCCAAAACAGTTGAAGGTCAACAAAGGGTTTATATTCCTGGTGAACCGGAAACTGAGATGGAAAATGATAGAGCGATAAATGGAATTCCTTTGCTGGAAGCTGTAATTGAAGATCTTAAAAAACTAGGTGAAAAATTTGATATAAAATATCCGGAAAACCTGCCTCTGGTTTAATTTATTCTTTTTGGAAAGTATTCTTCATTCAAATAATTTTGCTCGCTTTTTTATTATTAATTTAAAAAATGCCCTCGGAGGGGTTTACGGATATGAAAGTAATGAAGTTTGGAGGTACCAGTGTAGGGAAACCAGAAAGAATGGCTGAGATCAGAAAGCTGATTACCAAAGATGAAGAACCCAAAATGGTGGTTCTAAGTGCATTGAGCGGCACTACTAATTCGCTTACAGAAATAAGTCATTCACTTGCTAATGGGGATCGTAATTCCGCCAAACAACATATTGATGCGTTGGAACATCATTATCAGAATTTTATTATTCAATTAGTACAAGGCGAAGAAGGGTATCAGAAAGCCAAAGAGGTGCTGGCAGAGCATTTTGAGTTTTTGAATATTATTTTAAAAATTTCATATAGCGAAGCTTTAAATAAAGATATACTAGCACAGGGCGAATTGTTGAGTACAAAGCTTTTTAGCATTTATCTGAATGAACAAAATATTCCTCATGTATGGCTTCCTGCTCTTGACTTTATGACGATTGATCCGTCTGGTGAACCACAGGTAGGTAGTATAAAAGTTAAGCTTTCTCAAATTTTACAAAAATATAAGGACACTAATATTTTTGTTACCCAGGGATATATTTGCCGCAATGCACGGGGTGAGGTGGACAATCTGAAACGGGGCGGCAGCGATTACACCGCTTCTTTAATAGCCGCGGCAGTTGGTGCATCTGTTTGTGAAATATGGACCGATATTGATGGTATGCATAACAATGATCCGCGCATAGTAAAAAATACAAAACCAATTAAGCATCTCTGTTTTGATGAAGCAGCAGAACTTGCCTATTTCGGGGCAAAAATTTTGCATCCTGCGAGTATATGGCCGGCTCAATATTATAAATTCCCGGTAAGGCTGTTAAATACAATGGAGCCGGGCGCATACGGTACATTGATAGAAAGTGATGCGGACAGTGAAGGTGTAAAAGCCATTGCTGCAAAGGATTTTATTACCGCCATTAAAATTAAAAGCACCCGGATGTTGCTTGCTTATGGTTTTTTACGAAAAATATTTGAAGTATTTGAAAAATACAAAACTTCTATTGACATGGTGACTACTTCTGAAGTAGCTGTTTCACTTACAATCGATAATGATACTTATTTAAATGATATTATTAAAGAACTTGAAATGTATGGAAGTATAGATGTGGATACTAATCAAACCATAGTTTCTATTGTAGGTTACCATATCACTAAAACCGAAAATGTATTGGCAAAAGTATTTTCAAGCATATCTGAGATTCCTGTTCGCATGGTAAGTTTTGGCGGTAGTCAACACAATATTTCAATTCTTGTTTCGCGGGAGCATAAAGAAAAAACTATGCAATTATTAAATGAGGGCTTGTTTGAGTAATAGGCAATGAATTTTGAGTATCTAAAAATTTGGTGGTAGTAAAGAACTACTTCATTTAAAATATAAAATGAAATCCTAAAACCTAATCCCCATCTTTTTATAAATAAAACTCATCAGCCACATTGGACCTATTAATAAGAATTGAATATCTTTTAAGAAAGAAGGTTTTTTGCCTTCTACCTTATGTCCATAAAATTGCCCTATCCATGCAATTACAAAAATAATTATAGAAACTGACCACAAAAGAAAGTGGAGCATATTTTTCAATAACAAAGCATAATGCAAGGCAGAATAAGCCAAACAAAAACATTCCTATTCCCAGCGAAACAGAAAGCCTTAGATAATAGAACATGATCCCTAAAATTATTACCATAGCTACATTCAACTGAACTTCGTTTATTACCCATGGAAGCTTAATGCTATAAAATAAACCGGTGATAGAAAAAAAGATTGCCGGAACGCATATCCAATGTATGGATTTATTGGTTTCATTCTTATGGCTTTCACCATATTCATTGAGCCATTGATTGGTAGTTCTCATTGCACATCGTTTTTCTAAAGTAAATAATTTAAATCAGAGCCGCAGGTTGCCGGTTATCTGTTGCCTGTTCGTAGTTTATAATTGTCACTGTTGAATCTACACCACTTCGTTTAATTGCTTTTCCATTCTTATCAGGGATTCAATTAAATCCGCACTCAATGTTTCTGTATTGTTTTCACGTGTTTGAGTAGCATACCATATCAAAACCATTGAAATGTAATCCTGCATATCTTTTCCGGCAAATTGTGTGCGGAATTCCAGAATTTTATCATTGATGGTTTTAAGTGTTTTTCTTACTGCTTCTTCATCAGAAGGCAGAATTTTTATGCGATAATTTCTATCGCCGATAAGAATATTTAAAGGAATAAGTTGCTCGTTTGACATCATTAATTATTTAGCATTCCAATACATTTTTCTATGGATTTTATGTATCCGTTTATGGTTTTTTCGAAAGCAGATTTTTCTTTTCCTTCTAATGTTCCGGTTGATGCTCTTAATATATTTACCTGCTGATCCAGTAAATAAATTTTTTCAGCCAAATTTTTTTCATTCGATTTAAAAGCTTCATTTTCTTTCATGAGTCTTAAATTTTCCTTTTCCAATGCAGCATGTTTTTTCAGCAATAGCTGCAACTTGGTTTGAATATTTTTTATATGAAGTTCAATGTCTTCAGGCATTACGTCTTATTTCTGCATTAAGGTTTGATTCAAGATGGGTAATCATTTTATTCATCATACTATCAATTTCTTTATCGGTCAAAGTCTTTTCTGTATCAGAAAATGTATAGCTGATAGCCAGTGATTTTTTATTTTTTCCCAATTTTTCATTTTCAAAAACATCAAATAACCTGAGGTTAATAAGTTTAGATAATTGCAAAGAATGAACCAAATCTTCAACGGATTGATAATTTATTTTTTTATCAACTACAATTGAAAGATCTCTTTGCACCTGCGGAAATTTCGCTATGGGTTCAAAGGAAATCTGTTTACCGGAAGTAAGTGAAATTAATTTTTGCCAATTGATGCAAAGGAAAAATACCGGTTGTTTAATTGAAAATTGTTCAAGTGCTGCTTTATTTACACTTCCTGCTATGGCAACATTAACTCCATTTGCCGATGCAGTAAAACAATCATCAAGCTGATCATTTTGTTCCATTTTAAAACTAAAATCATTTAATCCCATTAATGAAAAGATGGAATCGCAAATACCTTTTACATAATAGGTATCCAATTTTTTTGAAGGAGAATTCCAATTCAATTCATTTTTATTTCCTGTTAAATACAATGCGAGATTTTCGTTTTCTTTATAAGCATCTTCAATTTTAGCATACGTTTTACCAAATTCTAAAAACAAAAGATTGGAATTTTTTCTATTGATATTATAAGCAATACATTCCAGTCCTGTTGGTAACATAGAAGGGCGCATTACATTCAAACCTTCACTCAGGCTGTTAATGATTTTTACGGTTGTAGCAAGCGTTTCGTCATTAAAATATTTACTGTTGGTTATTGAATTCGTAAAAATTTCAGCAAATCCATTTCCATTTAACCAGTTGATTACTTTTTCTTTTTGCAGTGCTGCGGCAATTCCGGTATCAATTGCCGGCGCCATTTTTATGGAAGAAGGAATTTCAACATTATCCAATCCGTCAATTCTCATAATTTCTTCAATAATATCTACAGGAATGGAAATGTCAGGATTGCTGTAAGGAACGGCTACCTGAATATCGTCTATTCCTTCCCGTAAGATGGTAAAATTCAGGCTTTTTAAAATATTTCGCACCGTATCCTGGTGGTAATTTTTTCCGCTAATTTTTTTCAGGTAATGATGTGTTAAGGTAATTTCTTTTTTCTCTTTTGGAGAAGGGTATACGTCTGTTATTTCTGAAGAAATCTTTCCACCGGCAATTTCTTTTATGAGCAAGGCCGCACGTTTTAAAACGTTTACGGTATTACTGATATCAATTCCTTTCTCAAAACGGATGGCGGCTTCTGTTCTTAAATTATGTCGCAATAAAGATTTTCTAATGGATAATGGATTAAACACGGCGCTTTCTATAAAAACGTTGGTTGTAGTTTCAGAAACACCGCTATCTGATCCGCCAAAAACTCCGGCGATGCACATCGGTTCGTTTTCTCCATTGCAGATCATTATATCATCGCTGCTGAGTTTACGTTCTTTATCATCAAGTGTGATAAATGGTGTACCAGCGGATAATGTTCTTACGATTATTTTATTTCCTTTTATTTTATCAGCATCAAAGGCATGCAGCGGTTGACCTGTTTCATGTAAGATAAAATTGGTAATATCCACGATATTATTCACCGGGCGTAGTCCAATACTTTTAAGCTTATTTTGTAACCATGTTGGGGAAGGCGCTACTTTAATTCCTGAAATGCTTATGCCGGAATACCTTTCACATTCTTCCTGGTTTTTTATTTCAACTTTTACCGGGTGTGAATTATTATCTGGTTTAAAAGTATTTTTATAAGGAAGGATTACTCTTATGCCTTTATTATTATGATGAGCAAGATAAGCGCATACGTCTTTTGCAACACCAAGGTGGCTCATGGCATCCATGCGGTTAGGAGTTAATCCGATTTCAATCGTCCAATCGCTGTAAAGGTGATAAAATTCTTTAGCAGTCATACCTGGTTTTGCATCCTTTGGAAGTACAATAATTCCTTCATGGCTTTGGCCAAGACCTATTTCATCTTCTGCGCAAAGCATTCCATTGCTTTCCGCACCGCGTATTTTTGCTTTCTTAATGGTAAAAGGTTCTCCTGCTGTTGGATAAAGTGTGGTTCCAACTGTAGCAACTATAACTTTTTGCCCTGCAGCAACATTCTCGGCTCCGCAAACAATTTGCAGCGTTTCTCCTTTACCGTTATCAATAGTGGTAATTTTTAATTTATCAGCATCGGGATGCTTTTCGCATGTGATGACTTCGCCTATTATAAGCCCTTCCAGGCCATTAGCAACGTCTTCATATTTTTCAATATTTTCTACTTCAAGTCCTACTGATGTAAGGATATCGCCAAGCTTATGCGGGTTTTCCGTCATTTTAGAAGTAATCCCATCATTAGGTAAATATTCTTTAAGCCAATTGTAACTGATCTTCATGTAATTTTTTGTAAAAAGTCGTCTTTAAATATTTAAGAATTCCAAAAATAAGAAAGATGCAGTAAGAATCGGGGATGTATTTTATCTAAAGCTTTTCCAGCTTTGATTTAGCCCATAAACGCAATTTATTTTCAAAGAATATGGTTTTTTTTATAAATCATAAATAATGAAATTTTATTTTATTTAGCTCAAAAATGCCGAAAACTTTTGTTCACAGCAACATGTGGACTTATTATGAAAAATAACGGAAAAATATTTTAAATTGTGGGAAAAGACGGAATAAATGTTGATAACCTGTCAATTCGGGTGGATATATATGTGAATTAGCGTGGTATAAATATAAGGGCTTAACAATTTCTTTAAATAGGATTTTGTACTTTACCTTAGCCGCCCACTTATGAAAATCAAAAAAAATCATTCAAAAAAAATTGCAAAAGAGAAATTAAAAAATGGATCTTACTAACCTTAATAAAGATAGAAAATCGAGGAGAAAAAGTGGCTCGCTCGAAATGGGAACAATGATGTTTGGCAAAGTGCCGCCACAGGCAAAAGAACTGGAAGAAGCCGTACTAGGAGCAGTGATGTTGGAAAAAAATGCTTTTGATGTAGTGGTGGAAATTTTAAAACCGGAATGTTTTTATGTAGAAGCACACCAGCGTATTTTCAGAACAATGCAGGGATTGCAGCAAAAAAACTCCCCAATTGATTTACTTACAGTTGTTGAAGAATTGAAATTCCGGGAAGAACTTGACCTTATTGGCGGGCCCTTTTATGTAACAAAACTTACCAATTCCGTAGTTTCTTCTGCTAATATTGAAATTCATGCAAGAATAATTCTTCAAAAATTTATTCAAAGAGAGTTAATAAAAATAAGCAGTGAAATTATCGGGGATGCCTATGAAGACAGCACCGATGTTTTTGAGTTGCTCGATATGGCAGAAAGCAAACTTTTTGAAATTACCAATAATCATTTAAAGAGAGATTATGCCAGTATAGATACAGTTTTGGTAAAAACGATTCAAAGGATTGAAGACCTTAGAACACGTCAGGATGAAATTACAGGGGTGCCATCAGGATTTGAAACATTAGACCGTATTACTTACGGATGGCAAGCCAGTGATCTTATTGTACTTGCTGCAAGGCCATCCGTTGGTAAAACCGCATTTGCACTTAACCTTGCCCGTAATGCAGCTTTACATCCTACTAAACCTACTGCTGTTGGATTTTTTTCACTGGAGATGAGTGCTGCGCAACTTGTACAAAGAATTCTAAGTGCTGAAAGTGAAATTTGGTTAGAAAAGATTTCACGTGGCAGATTGGAAGAGCATGAAATGAAACAATTGTATAAGAAAGGAATTGATCGTCTTTCATCTGCACCAATACATATTGACGATACAGCAGCATTGAATATTTTTGAATTGAGGGCGAAATGCCGCAGGTTAAAAAATAAACACAATGTTGGGCTGATTATTATTGACTATTTGCAATTAATGAGTGGCACAGGAGAAAACAGGAATAGTAACCGTGAGCAGGAAATTAGCCGTATTTCAAGAGATTTGAAAGGACTGGCCAAAGAATTACAGATTCCTATAATTGCGCTGAGCCAGTTAAGTCGTGAGGTGGAAAAAAGAAAGGAAGGAAATAAAATGCCCCAGCTAAGTGATTTAAGAGAATCAGGAGCCATTGAACAGGATGCTGATATGGTAATATTTCTGTACCGTCCTGAATATCATGATATCACTACCAATGAAATGGGCGAATCTAATAAAGGAGAAACGGATATTCGTATTGCAAAACACAGGAATGGTCAATTAGATACTATTAAATTGAAAGCATTATTACATATACAGAAATTTGTGGAAAGGGATTCAGATGATTTCGGCAGCGGGCTCCCCTCTGGAAACTGGAAACCCGTAAAAGATATTGATGGTGATGGAGCAAAACTTTATATCCAGAAAGGAAGTAAAATGAATGATGGTGAATTTGATGACGAATCACCGTTTTAGAGAGTTTTGGAGTTTAGAGTTGCCATTGTTCATTCACTAATCACGATTCATCATTCAATATGCCTCTTTCATTTTTTTACGAAGAAAATTTACCTGATTCCAATGAATTTATTGTAAGCGAAGAAACTTCCCGGCACATTATACAGGTATTGCGTATGCAGGAAGGAGGGCAATTATTAATCACTAACGGAAAAGGACAAACGCTGACTGTTGAAATTATTTCCGCTCATAAAAAAATGACAGAAGTAAAAATCATTCATAAAGAAATTTTACCACAGCGAGAGCCAAAAATTGCCATTGCCATTTCATTTATTAAAAGCGCCTCCCGTTTTGAATGGTTTTTAGAAAAGGCCACCGAGATCGGCGTTACAGCAATTATTCCATTAATTTGTAAGCGTACTGAAAAAACTCATTTCCGTGAAGAAAGGATGAAATCTATTTTAATAAGCGCTATGCTGCAAAGCAGGCAGGCATGGTTACCTGAATTATCTGCTCCAATTAAAGTAAATGATTTAATAAAAAATGAATCTTACGAACAAAAATTTATAGCGCATTGTATTGAGGAAGAAAAAAAAGAATTGAATCATTCCATTCTTGATAAAACTTCTTCTAAAATAATACTGATTGGTCCTGAAGGCGATTTTACAGCAGATGAAATTGATGAAGCACTGCAACATAATTATATTCCTGTAAGCCTGGGAGAAACCAGGTTAAGAACAGAAACCGCAGGTCTGGTGGCTGCGGTTCTGCTAAAATGATTAAATCTTCAATAAATGTAAAAATAAAATTATGGTTCCTGAACCACTAATCTAAATCCGTTTCCATGAATATTTACAATTTCAATATTAGGATCGCCTTTTAAATATTTACGGAGTTTGGCGATATAAACATCCATGCTTCGTCCGTTGAAATAAGTATCGCTTCCCCATATTTTTTTAAGCGCCGCTTCCCTGGGTAATAAATCATTTTTGTACTCACTCAGCATTTTTAATAATTCATTTTCCTTTGGCGATAAGGTTTGTAGATCTTTTCCTATTCCTAATTGGCGAAGGCGCGGATTAAAATGATATTTTCCTAAATCATATTCAGCATTGGCTTCTTCGCGATGCAATTCTTCATTGCGTTTTAAGATGGCTTTTATTTTATGCAATAAAACATCACTGTCAAAAGGTTTGGTGATGTAATCATCAGCGCCAAGTTTATACCCTTTAATAATATCATCTTTCATTGTTTTTGCCGAAAGGAAAAATAAAGGCATATCCGGGTCTACATTCCTTATTTCTTCGGCAACAGTAAATCCGTCCATATTGGGCATCATTACATCGAGCAGGCAAAGGTCAAATTTTTCACGCTGAAAAGCAGCCAGGCCTAGTCTTCCATCTCTTTCGAGTACTACATCATAATCGTTGAGCTCGAGATAATTTTTTAAAACCATTCCAAGATTAGGGTCGTCCTCACAAATAAGAATTTTAGGTTTTTTATTTTCCATAACTTGTTTTTTTTTGTTTTAATATGAATAAAGGTATTTAGTTTTTATGAAATTTGTTTTACATATTTAATGCCATATATTATTAGAGATAAATGTATTGACTAAAAAGTTAAAACAATCCTATGATTTTCAATTTCACTTTGTAACTTTCCAAAAAAAATAAAATGGCCAATAAAGATGCATTTTTACAAGCAATAAAAAATGGATATACCTTTAAAGGAGAGACCATAAAAATAGGAGCAGGAATGCTTGATGGGGAAGTAATTCCCGAAGCAGAAATATTTTTGCCACTGTCAACATTGAACAGGCATGGCCTTATTGCAGGAGCAACAGGCGGTGGAAAAACAAAATCTTTTCAAATGATTGCTGAGGGATTGAGTGATGCCAGTGTGCCGTGTTTATTGATGGATATTAAAGGTGACCTGAGTGGAATTGCTGCCGCAGGAACATTGAATGATAAAATAACTGCACGTTATCAGAAGTTGAATATGGAATATAAACCTTCAACTTTTCCGGTTGACCTCCTTACTTTAAGCGATCAAAAAGGTGTGCGTTTAAGAGCTACGGTTTCTGAATTTGGGCCAATACTAATATCCAAAATATTGGAACTAAATGATACGCAGGGTGGAGTAGTGGCTATGATTTTTAAATACTGCGATGACAATAAATTACCTCTTCTCGACCTAAAAGATTTTATCAAAGTATTGCAATATGTGGGCAACGAAGGAAGGGCGGAATTGCAGGCCTCCTATGGAAATATCTCCACAACTTCCACAGGTACCATCTTGCGCAAAGTGATAGAATTGCAACAACAAGGGGCAGATTTATTTTTTGGAGAAAAAAGTTTTGAGGTAGAAGATCTGATGAGGATTAATGATGATGGTCGTGGAATGATCAATATATTAAGAGTTACAGATTTACAGGACAGGCCAAAATTATTTTCAACCTTTATGTTGCAGATGCTGGCAGAATTATATTCAGTTTGCCCCGAAGAAGGCGATCTTGATAAACCCAAACTGATTATTTTTATTGATGAAGCGCATCTTATTTTCGAGGAGGCTACCAAGGCCTTACTCGACCAGATAAATACAATAATTAAATTGATTCGATCTAAAGGAATCGGCATTTATTTTTGTACACAGAATCCAATGGATGTGCCGGCAAGTGTATTAGGCCAATTGGGTTTAAAAATTCAACATTCCCTTAGAGCATTTACTGCAGCAGACAGACAAGTGATTAAACAAACAGCCCAAAACTATCCTGAAACAACTTTTTATAAAACTGAAGACCTGATAACCCAATTAGGGATTGGCGAGGCTTTGGTAACGCTTTTAAATGAAAAAGGAATTCCTACGCCGCTTGCACACACTATGATGTGTACACCCAGAAGCCGAATGGATGTGCTGACAGAAACTGAAATTGATAATATTGTGAATCATTCAAAATTAGTGGCAAAATATAACCAGGTAATTGATAGCAAAAGTGCCTATGAAATGCTTACAGCTAAATTGGAGGAAGCTGCTGCTAACTCGCCTGTGATAGAAAATAAAAAAACTGCCAAACCGGAAGAAAGTACCCTGGAAAAAGTGGCCAATAATACTATTGTAAAAAGTATGATGCGCACCTCGGGCAATAGTATAGTAAGATCTCTGTTGGGGTCTCTTGGGCTGGGTGGTACAACCAGAAAATCATCAAAAAGTTGGTTTTAAACAACTTCATTAAAAAGCTCATTGGGGATCAATGTTCACATTTTTTTAATGTATCCGGATACACACTTATTATAGCCAATTACTAAACGAAACTGTTTTTTAGTAGTATAAACATGGTATTTTTTGAAATACCCATGATGGAGAATTGTTGAATATAAGTTTTCACGTTATCTTCGTCATGGTTTTTCATAGGATATTGGATTTTAAAGCGGGACTAGATTTCTATCTGGGTCCCCTTTTTTTTGTATCTAATTGCTTGAATTAAAAAACACTAATTTCCTGATTTTAAAGGCAACGCCTTCTTCCAATTACTCACCGAATTTTATACTTTACTAATTATTATAAATTATTCCTAGTTTTTCTTGCAAAATCAAAATTTAGAAATTACTTTCACATTGGTTTTTCATAGGATATTGGATTTTAAAGCGGGACTAGATTTTTATCTTGGTCCCTTTTTTATGTTTTATTTTAACCTTATTGATCCATCTGTACTCACTTTTACTTCATTTTCTTCCTGTAAAAAATTCAAAATCTTTTTTATTTTATTTTGATTAAAGGATGGTAATTCCTGAAATAATTGGGTTAATGAAACAGGATTAGCACTGATTATTTTTTTTACCCCATCTTTTATAGCATTATATTCTTCATTGGTTATAATAATTTTTTTATCCCTGATGCAATTATCGCAAACTCCACAGCGCTTTACGTTATGATCATTAAAATATGCTGCTATTATTTTACTTCTACACTTGTTTTGATTTTTGGTATAATTAATCATTGTACTTATTCTTTTTTCAAAAGCTTGTTTTCTTTTCAAAAGATTTTTTTCATTGATAATAAGGTCTTTGGCATTTACCCTGTTTTGAAGAAAAATGATTTGTGGTTTTTCTTTTTGAGGTACATAATCAATAATGCCCATTTGTTGAATTTCAGTAAGAGTTGCTATCAATTTTTCTTTTTTTATAGAAATGAATTTAGACAGTTGGGTTTCATTAATTGAACACGGATAATCGAAAATTCCTTCATAATAACGAAGCAATCCTTTTACCACTTCATCAAATTGAGGATGGTTTTTTTCAAATTCCTGGAGGTCAGATTTTTCGGCTGTAAACACCACAGTAGATTGCGAAAAAAACTGCTCGCTATAGTTGATCAATTCTTCCTGCTCTAATATTTTCAATACATTATTTACTACAAAAGCGTCCAGTTTAAATTTTTTTACAAAATTATTGATATCAAAATCATAAGAAAGCCCTTCTCCGCTTCCTGAAGGCAACTGAAAATAATTGCATATAGCGGCATATACAGTTCTGATCATTTCTTTCGGAGGGTACCTTAAATCAGATTGTTTTCCTAGCTCATTTAATTCCGCATCATTATAAAATAATACTGCATAAGCTTTCTTTTCATCCCGCCCTGCCCGGCCTGCTTCCTGGTAATAATTTTCCAATGCATCAGGCACGTCATAATGAATTACGGTCCTTACATCAGGCTTGTCAATGCCCATGCCAAAGGCATTGGTACAGGCAATGATGCGGGTTTTATTATTGATCCAGTCTTCCTGCCTTTTGTTGCGTTCATCATTTGAAAGCCCTGCATGATAATAGTCTGCATTTATGCCATTTAATTTCAAAAGTTCTGCTATTTCCTTTGTTCTCTTTCTGCTTTTGCAATAAACAATTCCACTGCCCTGAACTTTCTTTAAAATGTTTATCAATTTATTTTGCCTTGATGAAAGATTGAAAACGCTGTAAGAAAGATTGGCTCTTTCAAAAGACTGGTGAAAAGATCGATGACCTTTTTTAAACAACAATTTGTTACCAATATCTTCCTGAACTTCTAAAGTGGCAGAAGCAGTAAGCGCGAGAATAGGGACATTAGGAAAATGCTCCCGTATGGCTGCAATGCGCAAATAGGGTGGACGAAAATCATAGCCCCATTGTGAAATGCAATGCGCTTCATCTACAGCAATGAGATTAATTTTTAATGATGTAAGAAATTCTAAAAATAATTCAGTTTCTAATCTTTCCGGAGAAACATAAAGAAATTTAAAATTACCATAAGCAGCATTTTGCAAGGTTTTTTTTACTTCAAAAAAACTCATTCCCGAATAGATAGAAAGCGCTGGAATTCCTTTTTTTTTCAGGTTAAGAACCTGGTCTTTCATTAAAGCTATTAATGGACTTATTACCAGGCACAATCCTTCATTTGCCAATGATGGAATTTGAAAACATATAGATTTTCCTCCGCCGGTAGGCATTAGTGCGAGTGTGTCATGACCTGCTAAAACTGAATTGATAATTTCCTGTTGAAGCGGACGGAAAGCATCATATCCCCAATATTCTTTTAAAATTGCTACCGGATCTTTCATCAAATGTGAAAATACTTTTTTATAAAATTGAAATTAAGCAATCCAAAGAAAGAAGTGGGTTTAAATGATTTTAAAAATTTTAAAATCGTAGAAAAATGCAATTGGCGTAATGGTATAAATTTTTTTTGCAGGCAACCCGAATTGGCCAGACTTTTCTATGTCTTAATTTTGCATAAATTCAACATTAATTATGGAAATTGTTTTTGAACTGGCGAATATTGAATCTGCGGCAAATAAGTTTTTAGAAGTTTGCAAAAATTATAAAGTTTTTGCTTTCAGTGGCGATTTGGGCGCCGGTAAAACTGCTTTTATAAATGTTCTTTGTAAAAAATTAGGCGTAGAGGAAACTGTTACCAGTCCTACGTATTCTATTATCCAGGAATATACAACCAATGCTGATGAAATCATTTATCATATGGATCTTTATCGCATAAAAAATAAAGAAGAGGCAATAGAAGCAGGAATAGAAGATTGCATTTACAGTAATGAAATTTGTATGGTAGAGTGGCCTGGCAAGGCGCTCTCCATTTTTCCAGATGAAACCGTTTATTCAACTTTTGAAATACTATCAGATAGTAAGAGAAAATTGATTGTTGAACTTCCCCGATAAAAATTTATATTTATATTTTAATGTAAAATTTCTTCATGGCATCTTCAAAACCTTTTGTTTCTCCATCGTTTACTTATGAAACAATGGAAGAAATGCTTGACGTAAGACCCAAAGGTGTGGAATTATTTATTGGCATTCCCAGGGAAACTTCTTTCCAGGAGAACCGTATTGCACTTACTCCTGAGGCTGTTAGTGTATTGGTGGCCAATGGGCACCGGGTAGTTATGGAAACCAAAGCAGGTGAGGGCGCCAGCTATTCTGATAAAGATTATAGTGAAGCGGGAGCAAAAATTGCCAGCAGTAAAAAAGAAGTTTTTGAATGTGATATTTTGGTAAAAAGCGCGCCTGTTTGTGAAGATGAAATTGATTTTTTAAAACCTAATCAGTTTATTATTTCCCCAATTCATGTTACTGCAATGAAGCGTGAAATTCTGGAAAAAATGATGGAGAAAAAAATTACTGCTCTTAGTTTTGAAAATTTAAAAGATGACAGCGGCCACAATCCCATAGTTAGGAGTATGAGTGAAATTGCCGGGAGTGCAGTCATGTTAATTGCCGGACAATATTTAAGTAATGCCAATAACGGAAAAGGGGTTTTGGTTGGAGGAATTTCAGGAATACCTCCAACAAAAGTAATTATTATAGGTGCCGGAATAGTAGGTGAACAAACAGCTAGAACTGCGCTTGCAATGGGTGCTAGTGTTAAAATATTTGACAATAGTATTTATAGGTTGAAACGTTTGCAAAATAATATTGGTTTACGTTTATACACTTCCGTTATAGAACCAGGAATTTTATCAAAACAATTAAAAACCTGCGATGTGGCTGTAGGCGCTTTAGCCTCTTCAGGCGGCCGCACTCCACTTGTAGTTACCGAAGAAATGGTGAGCAAAATGCGTCCGGGTAGTGTAATTGTCGATGTTAGTATCGATCATGGCGGCTGTTTTGAAACTTCCAGGATAACATCGCATACTACACCCGTATTCAAAAAATATGAAGTTATTCATTATTGTGTACCCAATATTCCCAGCGGTTTTGCAAGGACAGCTTCCCAGGCGATCAGCAATGTATTAATGCCATTGATGCTTGAAATGGCCGACGATGGTGGCTTTGAAAATTTGGTTTGGTACAAAATAAATATCCGCAGTGGTATTTATTTATTTAAAGGTGCGCTTACGAGCTTTCATCTTAGTGAACGCTTCGATTTGAAATTTACAGATTTGAATTTATTGATAGCAAGCAGAAGATAAGATTCAATCATTTATATTCCCTCATATCAACGACTTCGTCACAAAAAGAATATTCTTTTTTATCATTACTACTTATAATTACCAACCGGTTAGTGCAATAATGTTTTATTAATGAAAGATAAAGTGAAATTCCATCATCATCAAGATTGGTAAGTGGTTCATCCAATAAAACTACAGGAACATTGCTGAAAATTGCCTGTGCCAATTTTACTCTTTGTTTCATCCCACTACTAAAATAACGGATTTGCTTATGTGCTGATTTTTCGAGACTTAATAAAGAGATGATTTTACCGGAATTCAGAATTGGAAGCCATCCTTTCATTTTATGGTGAAAAGAAAAAAATTCATTCAATGTCATTTCTTCTACAAGGTCAAGGTATGGAGCAGCAAAAGATAATTTTTGAAAGATTTTTTCAGTTACCAGCGGAACATCATTATCGTGATAGTTGATTATTCCTTCATTGTAAATTGTGGACCCTGAAATTACTTGTAATAAAGTTGATTTTCCTGAACCATTTGGGCCGGTTATAGCATAATGTTTACCTGGTTCAAATTGAAAATTCAGGTTTCGGAAAATCCATTCCCTGTTGTAGCGTTTACCTAGATTCGTTAGCTTAATTCTCATCCACATTTTCTTTGGAAGATACTTT
Organism: Hanamia sp.; assembly: GCA_036565505.1. Taxonomy (GTDB): domain Bacteria; phylum Bacteroidota; class Bacteroidia; order Chitinophagales; family Chitinophagaceae; genus Ginsengibacter. The sequence continues at coordinate 122 of DATCMY010000551.1, read as the reverse complement.
CAAAATACCGCGCTTGCTTTCCTTTATAAATTGGAGAATTTCTTTTTTCTCTTCAGAGTCGGGTAGTTCTTTTTCGATAAATTGAGTGGCTTGTGTAATATTTAATCCACGCATGTAGATAT
>DATCMY010000550.1:0-3153 GCA_036565505.1 Hanamia sp. | reverse complement strand
ATTATATAGAGATAATTGCTTTGGCACAAAATTTGACTAATTGGAGAGAATTTCTTATTTAATAGAAAACTAAAGAAATAAAGCAAGAAAATTGAAATACTAATACTTAAAAAAAATTAAAAAAAAGACTAACCATTTCTCATACTTTTCTCTTTATTTAAACGTTTAACCTTAATAAGAATATCACGCTAACCGATATACTTATAAAAAATAACATCCGCCTGTGAAACGGATGTCATTGAAAATCTGAAAAACCTAAATAGCAAATCCAATTGCTACCTGAGAAACCTATGAAAAAATTTTTCTTACTGCCATTGATCATTTTTGGATTAACTGCAAATGCCACCAACTATTACATTTCCTCAAGTGGAAGTGATGCCAATAATGGTACTTCTACTTCTACTCCCTGGAAGACATTAAGCAAATTGAATGCCTATTTTAGCTCATTGCAACCTGGCGACAATGTGCTGTTGAATAGGGGAGATGTTTTTTATGGTAGTATTAATGTTAATAAAAGTGGTTCCTTTGGTTCCCCAATTACAATTGGTGCTTATGGTTCAGGTGCAAAACCAGTAATTACCGGATTTACAAATGTTACTTCATGGACCAATTTAGGAGGCAATATTTGGGAAAGTACAAATGCTGTATCAACATTGCCTTATACCAATATGGTGGTGGTAAATGGAGTGAATACTGCCATGGGGAGGTATCCAAATACAGGATATCTTACTTATCAAAGCCATTCTGGTAGTTCATCCATTACAAGTAGTGGGTTATCAGGAACACCGAATTGGACTGGTGCGGAACTTTCTATGTTTGTTAGCACCTATACAATTGGAAGATACGTTATTACATCTCAATCTGGAGCTACAATATATTATAACGCTAATCCGGGCGATGAACCTGTTCAGTTTGATGGACAAGGATTTATTATTCAAAATGATGCAAGAACTTTAGATGTTCAAAATGAATGGTACTATGATCCTTCTTCAAAAAAAATAAGAATATATAGTACAAGTTCTCCATCTGGAGCTCAAATATCTACGATAGAGACGCTTGTTTCTCTAAGTGGAAAGAGTTATATAACCTTTGATAATATTTCCTTTCAAGGATCAAATACTTCAACAATTGGATTATTAAGTTCAACAAATATTACAATTCAAAATTGTGATTTTAATTATGCAGGAGTTAATGCGATTCATGGAGATTGGGGCGCACCTGCAAATAATCTAACTGTATCTAATTGCACTTTTAATCACAGTAATAATTGCGGGATCGATTTAACAAGTGATTATAATCATGCTACTTTTCAATATAATAATGTAAAAAATTCAGGCGTAGTTCCCTTTATGATGGGTAATGGAGGAGGTTCAAGCCAAGGAATGAATGTGCAAGGTCAAGGGAATAATATTGCTTACAATACCGTGGATAGCTCAGGGTATACGGGAATTCGTTTTTGGGGAAATAATGCAATTGTCCAAAATAATTTTATTAATAATTCTTGTTTATTTTTAAAAGATGGAGGTGGTATATATACCTATAACGGTTATCCAAATACGATTCAAACAGGTATGAAAGTGCTGAACAATATAGTTTTAAACAGCACGACTGATGCAGGTATATATCTTGACGATAAATCAAATGGTATAGAAGTATCAGGCAATACAATTGGTAATTGTAATACAGGTATATACCTTCATAATAATCATGAAATCAATGTACATAATAATACAGTCTACAATAGCTCAAATGCAGGGATATTAATTGATACTTATGATGCTTCCGTTACCCTTGCCAACATTGACATCAGGAACAATATTTTCTTCGAAAAATATACTACACCAAATAACAGGGCAGCACATTTTTATTTATTGAATGGCACAATGCCTTCGACATTCACTTTTGATAATAATTATTATGCAAGGCCAATTGACGATAACCTAACCATTGAAACGCATTTTGGCGGTTATAGTGATATTACACTTGCTGGGTGGCAATCGGTAAGCGGGAGAGATATTAATTCAAAAAAATCTCCCAAAACAATTACAGATGTAAACGACCTAAGATTTGAGTATAATGCAACCACTTCAAATAAGACTATAAGTTTAGATGCCAATTATATTGATGTCACTGGAAAATCTTATCCTGGCTCAATAACTCTTGCGCCTTATTCCTCTGCTGTTCTTATCAGAAATGGCCCAATTACTAATCAGCCACCCATTTCCAATGCAGGGTTGGATAGAACAATAACTTTACCTACTAATGTTGATTCATTACTTGGAAGTGGAACAGATGCAGACGGAACTATCTCATCCTATAACTGGACTAAAATATCAGGCCCTTCTGCAGGAACAATAACCAATGCTACTTCTGCTGCTACAACCGTTACAGGTTTGGTGCAGGGGATCTATCTATTTGAATTAAATGTCACTGATAATAATGGGGCAACAGGAAGAGATACTATGCAGTTAACAGTGAATGCTGCATTGAACCAACCACCCACAGCAAATGCAGGAGTGGATCAGACAATTACCTTACCTACGAATACAGTTACATTAACCGGAAGTGGCAAGGATACTGATGGGACGATATCAATTTTTTTTTGGACAAAAATATCCGGCCCTTCAACTTTTAATATTGTAAATGCGTCATTACCTGTTACAGATGTTTCAGGACTGGTGCAGGGAGTTTATCAATTTGAATTGAAAGTTACAGATAATAATGGAGCAATAGGAAGAGATACTATGCAGGTAACAGTAAATGGGACTACTAATATAGCACCTGTTGCTAATGCAGGTTCCAATCAGACAATAACATTACCAACTAACGTTGATTCATTAAACGGAAGCGGAACAGATGCCGGTGGAAGCATATCATCCTATAACTGGTCAAAGATATCAGGCCCTTCTGCAGGCACCATTACCAATACTACTTCTCCTGCTACAACAGTTACGGGTTTAGTACAGGGAGTTTATCTATTTGAATTGAAAGTTACCGATAATAACGGAGCAATTGGAAGAGATACAATGCAGTTAACCGTAAATGCAGCTGGTAACATAGCCCCTGTTGCTAATGCTGGTTCCAATCAAACGATAACATTACCAACAAATACAGTTTCATTAAGCGGAAGCGGCACAGATGCAGACGGAACGA
>DATCMY010000549.1:0-13649 GCA_036565505.1 Hanamia sp. | reverse complement strand
TTTATGAAGGAGAAATCATCCAAAGATGTATTTGAAACCCAATGCTGGTGTTACCGGGTAGTTAGCGATCCTTACCAGGTATTTGCAGAAGTCTTTTCAACTAATGACATAGCGCATCTTCGGGGTTTTATAAAAAAGATATTGCATTATTCGGAGGCGCAAAAAGTCTATGCAAAAGAGCCGCCTTGTGATGTATTGTTAAGCATGAAGCTTATTCGTTCCTTAATAAAGGCTGCACATATGTTGAAAGAAAAAAAGAACGGCCCTATAGACGTTTCGGAGCATGACGCTTTTAATAAGAATTACTATTGCAGCCATTACCAATCGTCAAATGAGTGGGAGCAGTTGCCGCGCTTTTTATCAATGAAAGAGTTTTGTAACCCTTACCGCGTGTTTAAAAAAATCTTTAAATACCAAAGTCCTGACGAATGGCTGCATGATTGGGAAGAGCTGGTGGACTGTGCCCTGTCACAATGTAGCGGGGAACTGAATCTTGAAATGATAGCGGTTTATACGCACCTGTGTAAGCTGGTGGAGGCTACGCATTTAATTAATGTAAGAGAGGTGAATCATATTGGAGGAATGCTTAAGAATAGGATTTTAATTAGCTGATATGCTGATTAGCTAATGTGCTGATGGAGGAATTTGAAAAGTGGGAATTTGAAAATGTGAAAATGGAAGGTCTGTTAACATTTCAGGCTTTTAGAATTGAAAACTTTTAAGTCTGGATTCCCCCGTGATTGCGCGACCCGGCGTTGTTCCGTTTCGTGAAGACACAAACGGGTGCGCGGATACAACTTGAACATACCAGCGAATTCGTGGCAATTCGTGGCAAACATTTATTGGTGGATCCCCAACAATAACCGCAAATTGATTTTAAACCCTTAAATATAAAAATCATGAAGATGACCAATTACATCAGCCAGTTAAACGGCAAGGAAAAGAATGCACTTTTTTGTATCAAAAAATTAATAGCCGCTATGATAAAGCCGCTGGTTATTTATTGTTTTGGCTGCGAAGTGACCGTTCGCACCAAAAGGAGCGCTTTTATTACCAAACAGTTTAAGGAGGAGCGCCATTTTACGTGCGACATGCTCATTATTATGCCGGATGAATCGGTGATAGATGAAGAAATGAAATCAGAAATACAGGAAATGACTGCTCATTTTGGACGGTTGAATATGCTGATACATCCCCTTGGTTTCGTGCTTAAACAAATGAACGAAGGGAATTTGTTTTTCAATTGGGTGCGCAAAAATGGAATGCTTTTATTCGAAAGAAACGCCACTACCCAACTGATGCCGGAAGTGATTGGCGGGGAATATAAACAACAGGCAGAACAGTTTTATTCAACCTATCCGCAAATGGAAAATTACCTGGAACAGCGACTGCAGCCTGTTGCTACTGCTGCACCGCAAAAGAAAAGCGATCCTTCCATAAAACCGGTAGAGATCAGGCTGACACTGGACGCCACGAACGGATGGCAACGTGTAAATGCAACAGGGGAAAAAGTGGCAGGCAATGAAATGCCGGTCGTTTAATAACGACTAATCACAAGCGGGGAGGCCGTGCGCCAGCATGAAAGACCGGGAAAGCAGGCAACTTCAGTTTAGCAAATACTTAATAAACCATCGTTCCACTGTGACAGCTAAGGGCCCCGATATTCTTATCGGGCCTTTTTTGCTTCACGCTTTGGTGCGAAGGAGGAACATCACTAATCCTCAAATCTATTAATCCTGAAAATCCTGATTCAGACAATTGAAAAAGAATCTGCCCGCGGGGACGCCGGCAGCAGCAGGATACTAGTGTTTATTCTATCCTAAGATACAAAGCGGAAGGCGCGTCATAGGCATCGAGGGTTAAGGTGAGAGTAGCTGATACAACTTCTACGAAACTCCTCACTGAATTCTGTTCATTGTCATATATGATTCTTTGAGCAGTTTTTCCCAATATATAAGAGCTATCTTTAACCAACTCATAGGTGCCACTTTTGAGAATTTGGCCATTAGAATATATCTGATAAGAAGTAGCAGTAAATTTTAAGATGCGGCCATTCCCTTTCGGATAATTTGTTGCGCCTCCCTGGCCATTGAAACCGGTTCGTAACTCCCATGTTCCAACGATAGATTGTGACTGTTGCGTTTTTTCTTTTTTGCAGGAAAACAAGATCAAAGTGACCAAAATAACAAAGAGACTAAAACATTTATACTTCATTCTTTTATGTTTGCTTGAATGACAACACTACCTGATAAAACGTTGCACGCCGACCCAAGCTTTTACGAGATGCCAAACACTACATTTTTCAGTAGAATGTCAGAAAGCTTATATCCCTGGAAATCCTGATTCAGACAATTATAAAAGACGGTTTCCCCAAACGCCAGCAGAAGAAACAACTATTATAACTCCACCTTCTCACAGTAACCACTATTTGAAGTATTCTTTTCATCAATGCTTAAGAAGCCCATCCAGATTTCTGCAGTAAAGCCTTTTAACACCCGTGTTTTTAGCAAGGCATTACAGTCTGCACGCTTCGCGCTACCTATACTAAAAATGGCTTGTCTTAGTTCAGGAAAATAAGCAACCAGAATTACAAGATCATCGGCTTTTGCCGTTCCATTCCCCGAATTATCTGCCCAACTAAAAACGATGTTGATTCGAAGCAACGTCCATAGGAGCATTGCAACTAAATAAAATCATCCACCAGTGAGTCGTTGCTGAGAACAAGGTGCTGCCCTTTATACAGAAGCCAATAATAAAGTAACAGAATTTATGGCCGGCGCTGATCTTTTTATGCTAAGAAACCAAACAAAGCTTGCCGCCTTCATGTTTCACCAGGCGGCAGAACAGTGCCTGCGCGCCCTGTTTGAAAAAACAACAGGCATGTACCTCAATACGCACAGCCTCGACAAACTTACGCGCTACTGCTCCATGACCTCCTGGCGATTGCCGGAAATATTTCCCGGAAAAAATGAGAAGGGAGAGAGGATTTTTCAATTGTTACAAAAAGCGTATATCGGTGGACGTTATTAAAAGGACTATACAATCACTTTCTGCGAATTAGAAAAGATAAGGAGCAAGGTGATGGAATTGAAAGAGGTATTGAAGAAAGCTGGGGAAAGATAGGTCGGCTTTGTAAAAGTTGCAATCCGGTTTTAAACTCAGCAAATAAGTAATGGCAAGAGGCAATATGCAATTGCAATAACCCAAAAAAATGCAAACTTTTATTTCACCCCACAAAATGAGGGTCCGCAAAATTTCATTTGCGATCTTAAGATTTTTTTAGGTTTTATAGCTTCTCTTAGGTATGCACTTTGTGGCAGGTAAGTAAAAAGTACGCTATGAAAAAAATATTAAGCATGCCTCTTGGCCTTATTCTTTGCTCTGTGTTTATAATAAGCTGCACCACAGATCCGGTAACCAATTTAAGCAATGAAGAATCCAGAATTTACATTACTGACCATGATTCTTCAGTAAATTTTTCAAATTATAACACTTACAGTATTTCTGATTTTGTAGCCGTAATTGAAAACGGAAGTTCTTCCCGTGAATTAAGTCCGGTTTTTACCTATCAGCTTTAGCTCCGACCCTCGTAAGACTTGCATTTCAGAGGCATAATCCCGGCTCATAACCTCTCTACCAATTCAGTGCTATCTTCTTACCTGTTTTAGCCGCTTCATAAATGGCGTAAATACTTTTTAGATCTTTTTTCCAGTGCCGTGTCTCCTGCTGAGCGGGTAGTGAGGCGGGACACGGCGATCATTGATGAGCATTCACGGCTGTATCCTGCTGATGCACAAAGGCCTGGAATAGAGCCACGGCCAGGGGAAAAATCCTCAACATTTAGCCTCGTCTCTCTACAAATCATTTCCATAATTCCGTTTCGTGAAAGCACGAACTTGGGGATGAGAGAACACTCATACCTGCGCCAAAAAATCGACGCCTTCCCTGGATAAAAGGTCAATTACTTATTCAACGGATCATACGACATCCAATCAACTTCCAGTTCATAGGGATGCAATGGTTTCTCTATGGAGTTAAGATTGGTTTCAACAGCCCATTCATTGGTATGCCAAAAGTTCATGCGATAATACGATGGATGTTGGGGTATGCCGCGTTGAGATCCCTGGTAATCCCACAAAACGATTTTCTTACCCGTCACCGGATGAATCATCCACCAGGTGAGGCGATCGGAATGCCAGTCAAATCCATAAGTATAAAACCCGGATGAAGCATCGTAATGATCAATAGCCTCAATAGTTTCCGGCTGGTTTTGAGCACCGGTTAACGGAGTGGGTTCTCCTTTATAACCTTCTTTGTAAATGGTATTGTAAATAATTCCCTTAGCTAAATTTATGGTTCGCCCGATTCTTTTAAGTGCACCATTGTCACCAGTCCAGGTGCCTATGTAAATGATCGAAGGGTCAGCAACCAGCCATTCAAAGTCTATCTCACTAAGCCCATTTACGCTGTCCATAAAATAGGTAAAATAACCAACCACTGCGCCTGTATTTGGTTGAACATTTTTTACACCAGGAACTTTCAACCGGGCAGAGTACCTACCAAAATAAGTAAAATCATTGGATATAATTTCCGGGCCACGGCCTGCGCCCGCACTATCCCTGGGATCTATTTTAAACAACAGCACTTTGGCGCCGGGTTCTGTTTTAGACGTAACACCGGATTGCCATTTAAAAGCAGATTTATTTCCGGTAGAGCCGTACCTGAAATTTTCTAAAACGGAATCGTTGAAATTTTCAATAAAAGAATGAGACAACTTTTCTTTCTGAGCATGGATAGTAAGACTGATAAAAAATGAAAAGAGTAATAGTATTTGTTTCATGAAAATGATGAATGATTTTCTTTATTACGAATGTAATGTTTTTAATAGGGGCCAGGAAAAATTTGTGTATTTTATAATCTCCACTGGCAGGTCTCCACTGGCGCAGGTCTCCCGACCTGTGACTGAACGTTACTAATCCTCCGCCTTTAATTTACATTGTTTCCTCACTGGAGCATTCCAGACCTGTGACCGTTCTTTTATTGGATTCCCACTGGCGCAGGTCTCCCGACCTGTGACTAAACGTTACTACTCCTCTTCCTTTAATTTACATTGTTTCCTCACTGGCGCATTCCAGACTTGTGGCCGTTAGTTACTAATTAATAATGTTAGATTGATAAAAAATAATCATGTGATTATTATCGGGAACAATGCCAGTAACGAACAGTCACAGGTCGGGAGACCTGCGCCAGTTAGTAAAAGTTTATTAGAATTAATAATGTTAGATTGATAAAAAATAATCATTTGCTTATTATAGGGAAACATACCAGTAACGAACAGTCACAGGTCGGGAGACCTGCGCCAGTCCAGGCATTGCCGATGATCCCGATATACCTGTATTAAAAAAAGCCCCGTGATCAGGGGCTTTATTGTTTGTGAACTTATATAGGTTAGTACCCTCGACGCTACTTTTGCAGGCCGGGGTAATTCATTTAACTCTTGTCTTTTTTCATTTCTTTTTCTTCATGAACCTGGTGCTTTGCTTTTGCAACGGGATGTTTTACACCATGCGCTTCCAGGTGCTCGCCTTGCTTATTTATACTTCTGCGATGGCGCCCAACTTCTTTATTTTCTTTCATGGCGGATTTTATTTTTAAATGCCCCAGGTCTTTACGGGTTTCCTTTTTATCTTCTTTCTTGTCCTTGATTGAACTTTTAATATCCTTCTTATCATTTTTAACATCCTGAGCCATTGCGCCGGTGCCAATAACTAATCCTGTTATTATAAGAAATGCAAATTTTTTCATTTTATTTTATTTAAGTGTGTAATGGAATTATTCCATAGTAAAGATGAACTTCTTTTGTGTTAAGTATTACACAACTTCAGGAAACAATTTCGCCTACTGCAAGGTGTTTGTTTTGGCTATTTATCCCGTTGGGCCATGTAGCTTTTGTTCCTATCTTCATTATAGTTTTTCCACTGGGGTAATATGTAGTATTTATAAATTATTAAAAAAAAAATTGTATTTCTGATTCTGATTTTATCAAAATTATTAATTTTATCAACGTACCATTTTAAGTATACATAAATTACTATTTTAAAAAATAAAAAAGATGAGAAAAGTATTTATAATAGTTGTGCTTCAATTAGTTCTTGTAATTGGCTTTGGACAAAGTTTTCAGGTTGGAAACAAAGTTGAAATTTATAACTCCGGGGGTTGGTATAAAGGAAGTATCCTTGAAATAGGAACCGGTAACTATAAAGGCTATTATTCTGTCAAATATGATGGGTATTCACAACCACAATGGATGAAAGAATCAAATATCAGGTTACAAAAGACTGCTTCTAATAATAATGATCTTAATAAAGGCCCAAGAAACGGCAACTATATTATTCTCTCTTATGGAAGTGCTGCCAATCCTATTCGCATAGGTTATTTTGAATTGAAAAATGGACAGTATACCTATTATAACATGAACAAAAAAATTATTGGATATGGTTCATATACTTACGATACCGGAAACAAAATAGTACAATGGAAAACCGGTCCATTTACCGATGCTAAGTGGGGTGGCAGCTTTGAAATAGACAGAGAAGGTAAAACGCATAAGATAAGATTGAATAGTGCGACTATAGGCAGTAATAGTACAGATTCAAATTAGTTTTTAGAAGTTTCTTACAATTGATTTTATTCCCTCGCTGGCGCATTCTCCCTCTGGCGCAGGTCTCCCGACCTGTGACTGAACGTTACTAATTCTCCGCCTTTAATTTACAATGTTTAATAAAATATTCTCTTGTATATTTATTCAATGAGCAGCAAGTACAAGTTTGATGATATTGAGGGTGTCTATTTCGTAACATCTACAGTAGTAGATTGGATAGATGTTTTTACCAGGGATATTTATAGGGATATTCTTTTAGACAGCTTCCGGTTCTGCCAAAAGAACCAGGGGCTTCAGATACATGCATGGGTTTTGATGCCTAATCATTTTCATTTGATTTGTTCATTTATAAAGGATGTAAAACCCGGAATGGGTATAAAAAATATAAAAAGTTTTACTGCGATGAAGATAATTGATGCCATTATAAATAATCCCCAGGAAAGCAAAAAGCAATGGATGCTTGATTTATTTGAAAAAAACGGGCAACTACAGAAAAGCAATTTTCGTTTTCAATTCTGGGAACATGAAAATCATCCTGTCTTACTAAATAATATTGAAATATATAGACAGCGCTTTAATTATCTTCATGAAAATCCTTTAAGAGCAGGATTTGTAAAACAGCCCCAGGATTGGAAACACAGCAGCGCAATAGATTATTATACAGAGAATGGCAAAGGATTATTAGAATTAATAAGGTTGGATTGATAAAAAATAATCATGTGCTTATTATCGGGAGCAATGCCAGTAACGAATAGTCACAGGTCAGGAGACCTGCGCCAGTTAGAATTTTATTCCCTCGCTGGCGCATTCTCCCGACCTGCGCCAGTAGCTACCCAATTGACTTAATTTTGCCTGATGAGTAAAGTAAGGATGGCTAATGAAAAAAGATCGGCGCCGCAAAAAGAAATTGAGAAGCCAACACTTAAAGAAAAATTCGCAGCGCTGGGGAACCTGCCCAGGTTTTTTAAACTGGTGTGGCAAACGAATCACTGGTATGCGATTCTCGATGCAGTGTTACGGTTAATCCGTTCCGCAATACCCGTAACTATTTTATACATTGGCAAACTCATCATAGACGAGGTTGTATTATTAAGCAGGGGCTCGTCCGTTGATCATACCTATCTATGGAAGCTGGTTGCGGCAGAATTTGCCCTGGCCATTATTTCTGATGCGCTAAGCCGGGCCACTTCATTAGTGGATAGCTTACTTGGCGATCTGTTTTCTAACTATACTTCGATTAAGATCATGGAACATGCTGCTACGCTTGATCTTGACCAGTTTGAAGACTCTGCTTTTTATGATAAACTTGAAAGAGCAAGACAACAAACTGTGGGTCGCACCATACTTTTATCTCAAATACTTACGCAGGTGCAGGACCTTATTACCATGGCTTTTCTGACAGTAGGCTTAATGGCTTTTAATCCGTGGCTGATTCTATTATTGCTCGTGGCAATTGTTCCGGCATTTTTAGGTGAATCTTATTTTAATGACCGCAGCTATGCCCTTACCCGTGGGCAAACTCCCGAAAGGCGCGAACTGGATTATATGCGTTACCTGGGCGCCAGCGATGAGACGGCCAAGGAAGTAAAACTGTTTAATCTTTCAGGCTTTTTGATTGACCGTTTTACCACACTCAGTAATAAATTTTATGATGATAATAAAAAGCTTTCCATTAAGCGGGCATCCTGGGGCACTTTATTTACCTTACTGGGAAGCGTAGGTTATTACACTGCCTATATTGTTATGATTCTGAAAACCGCGGAAGGTGCGCTTACCATTGGTACGCTTACCTTTCTTGCCGGCTCTTTCCGCCAGTTAAGAAGCCTGCTTGAAAATATTTTATCACGCTTTACGACAGTATCACAGGGCGCTATTTATCTGCGTGATTTTTTTGATTTCTTTGAAATAAAACCAAAGATTTCTGTTGCACAAAAGCCGGTCCCTTTCCCAAATCCGATTAAAGAGGGATTTACATTTGAAAATGTAGGATTCAGATATCATAACAGCGATGCATGGGCGAACAGGCATTTGAGTTTTACTTTGCGTGTTGGTGAAAAAATGGCATTGGTAGGTGAAAATGGCGCAGGTAAAACAACATTGGTGAAATTGCTTGCACGCTTGTACGACCCTACCGAAGGCCGTATTCTTTTGGATGGAATTGATCTGCGTGAATATGACATTATGGATCTTCGGAAGAATACCGGAATTATTTTTCAGGATTATTTACGATACCAGATGAGCTTTGCCCAAAACATTGCCGTAGGAAATATTGAAGAACAGGATAATCGTCCATTGATAAAAGTATCTGCTGAAAAAAGTTTAGCCAACCTGCTTGCAGATAAACTACCCGAACAATATGACCAGGCTTTGGGACGCCGTTTTAATAATGGTGTAGAGCTAAGCGGCGGAGAATGGCAAAAAGTGGCGCTGGCAAGGGCTTACATGAAGGAAGCGCAAATATTAATACTTGATGAACCCACGAGCTCTTTGGATGCCCGTGCAGAGTATGAAGTTTTTCAGCGCTTTGCAGAACTCACCAAAGGAAAAACTGCGGTGCTTATTTCTCATCGTTTTTCTACAGTACGCATGGCCGATCGTATTCTTGTTCTTGATAAAGGCCAACAAATAGAATTAGGCAGCCATGAAGAATTGCTACATAAAAATGGCCGGTATGCAGAACTGTTTCATTTGCAGGCGCAGGGATATAAATGATTTCCACCCCTTCAGGTGTTTGCTTTCTTTTGCAAGCCAGTCAATCTCTAGTGAGCGCCGTGATGATCATGGAAATGATTTAAATTTGAAACAGGAATACCCAATAAAATAATTTCATGAAAAGAAGATCATACCCATTATCAAAGGTCTATGGCTTGCTTGAACCCGGGCCGGTAGTGATGCTGACAACGGCACGCCAGGGGCGGAACAACGTAATGACCATGTCGTGGCATACGATGATGGAATTTGAACCGCCGCTTATAGGATGTGTAATCAGCAATCGCGATTATACATTCAATCTCCTGAAAGCGACAAGGGAATGCGTGATTGCTATTCCCACGGTGGAACTTGCGCAGAAGGTAGTGAGAGTTGGCAATACATCGGGCAGGGATATTGATAAATTTAAAACATTTGATCTCACGGCCATGCCAGCATCAATGGTAAAAGCGCCCCTCATCGACGAATGCTATGCCAATCTTGAATGTAAAGTAGTGGATACGGCCATGGTCAACAAATACAACTTCTTCGTACTTGAAGTGGTAAAAGCATGGATTGATCCGGCGGTAAAAAACCCGGAGACGATTCACCATCTCGGGAAAGGCGTTTTTAGAATAGCAGGAAAGACGATAAGGTTTCCGTCAAAAATGAAATGACTATAGCCACTGGCGCAAATGCTTGCAGCAGCAGGGGAAAAGAAAAAGAGGCTATCCCTGCAGTAGCCTCTTTTGAGATTTTGATTCCTTTAATATATTATGGCTGTTTAACAGTATTCATCTGAAGAGTTACCGCAGTTTGTGCCAGCATCCTTCCGTTTATTGATGCACCTGTCTGCAAATTAATGCCTGTCTGTCCCAGTATGTTCCCTTCAAAATGACTGGTGGTACCTAAGGTAACAGCACCGGCAACCTGCCAGAAAATATTCTTAGCTAGTGCACCTCCCTGCAAGGTAATTTTCACTGCAGAACTCATAGTAAGTGTTCCGGCAACCTGGAATATCCAGACATCGGTCGAGCTGCCCGAAATGGTAACATTCGTTGGGATGACAACCGCAGTCGTAAATTTATACAAGCCTGGTGTAAGCGTTTTGCCTCCAATATTTCCCGCGCCTAAATTCAGAAAATTAGGGTTAGAACGTCCGGCGGCATCAGTGTACGCAGTTTGCATATCACTTACGGCCGTGGTTAGCATGGTGGCGTTAGTCACCTTGCATGCAGGACCGGCAGCATCAACTGAGTATATTGTTCCTTTTACTTCCGGACAACTTATTAGTATAGCTGCACCTGTGATTGGGCTTGCTCCAATATTTCCGGTAACAGCAGATTTATAAACATCGGTAATTCCTGTTTTTGACAGAATCACAAAATTGCCTGCAACTCCCAGATTTACCGTTGCAAGATTAGATGAGGAAATTTTACTTGAAGATTTTGCTAAAGATAAATCGGAAGGAGACATAATAGAACTCATATCTTTTTTACAGCTTCCTAATAACGCAACCATAAGCAATGTTATAGCTGGTAATAATAATTGTTTTGAGCGCATGATTTTAATTTAATTTAATTGTGATTTACAATTTTACATGCAAGGAGCGCTAATGAGCGGGGCTTCGCAGCAAAATTTATAGACTTTGTGCTTTTGATAATGTATCATCGGTAGCTGCAGACAAACAGATGTAATAGAGATTCTAGAGAGGGCCTGGTTTTGCAAAACCAGGTTAACAGGTAGAAAAACGTTTACTATTGATTTGATAAAATAGTATTTATGCTTTCCAATACATCTTTATATGCCACAACCGTGCCACAGTTTCCAAGATGGATGATTATGAATTTATTATGTATGAGGGGGAACATTAGATAGACCGCCAGAAAATCACAGCGATAGATTGATTTTTTGTTTAACAGAAAGCAGTGTATAGTCAGGGTGATCAGGGTTCTTGAAGAAACTCAACCGGCACAAAACGTTCCTAAGAAACGAAATCAACAATTTTCAATTTTCTACGCACAAAATGTTCCCATGGAACAACAAGCAATACTGAACTGAATTTCCTGATTGATGGGCCGAAAGAACACCGGATATGGGAGGTACTTTTTATTGTGCCTCAGGCACATCTCGTAGATAGAATCTAATTTCTATCCACGAAATGTATCTATAGAACAACAGGCAAAAAGTTATTTTCATTTAGCACATCAAAATATTATTTATCCCAATTAAAATGTAGATAGGGTATTATCCTTTTTATCAACAGCCTATTCCGTCGTATGACCAACAGCAAAAAAAGAGAATGATTTTTGAAAAAGATCATTCTACTTTTATATAAAATAATAAACCCCCGCAAATGCAGGGTTTATGTAAGATGTGTTATTAGTCTCTGTCATCATTACGGTAATCTCTATGATCTCTGTTCCTGCCTCTACCTCTATAGGAATCATCTTCATTTCTTCTTTGATTGTAATACCGGGAATGCTCACCCTGATCTCTCCTCATTTCACCTCTGTCCCTGTTCCCTCTGTCCTTATAATAACTATAGTCATTTTCATTATTCCGGTTATTACTTCGATTGCCATAATAGCCTCCATTACTATTTTGGTTGTTTTTTGAATACCCGAAATTATTATATCCGGAATTTTGAGATGATTGGTAACCTTTACCATTGCTTTGATTATTATTTTGCCGGCGGTGATTTGATTGCGCAAAGGCAGCAGTCATAAAACCAGCAAAAAATAAAAGAGTAATAAACTTTTTCATAATTGTATTTTTTTAAATTGTGATTCGAATACTAATAAGACGACACTTTTATAAAAAGGCTTAACTATAAAACGTTAATACAGAATTGCTACAGAATTGAAAGCAGAATTGGAATGTAGAAGTAAGCAAAATTTAAAATTCTTCTCCTGGTCTGCGGGACAAAGCAAAATTTTCCCGGCATTTTTCTTTTTATTTATAGAGATGAGTGAAATGAAACAGGGAAGTTAAGAAATGATGCCTTCGCATTTTTCCGGTAAACAAAAACGGCTATGCCAGTCCGTTAGTGATAGAGCAGGAAGCATCATGAAGCAAAATCGCTTTTCCTGGTTTTCATTTGAGCCGTATATTTTCTTACTTCCGGTGCCACTTTGGTTCCCAACAATTCAATGGCATGAAGTATCTTATCATGAGGCATTGCGCCAAGGCTCATTTGTGCCAGGAAACGGGTGTGTCCAAAAAGTTCGTATTCATAAAGTATCTTGTCAATTACTTCCTGCGGGCTGCCCACGAGCAATGCGCCATGCTGCCCGGTGGATGCATCAAACTGCTCCCTGCTCATGCCTTGCCATCCCCGTTCTTTTCCTATATGGTTCATCACACCTGCATAAGGCGGATAAAATTCATCACGGGCCCTTTGAGAAGTATCATCAACATATACATGTGAATTAATACCGAGTTGTAGTGCATTCATATTGTGTCCGGCTTTTTGATAAGTCCCCCGGTACAGATCGGCAAAAGGGGCAAAGCGTGCCGGGCTTCCTCCAATGATAGCAAGCGCCATGGGCAATCCGTATTCCGCTGCACGGATTACAGATTCAGGTGTGCCGCCAACGCCTACCCATACAGGCAACCGGGCTTGTAACGGCCTTGGGTACACGCCAAGGTTGTCAATGCTTTGGGTGAGCTTTCCTTTCCAGGTTACTTTCTCACTTTCATTGAGCCTAACCAGCATCTCCAGTTTTTCGGAGAAGAGTTTATCATAATCATTAAGATCGTATCCAAACAGCGGGAAAGATTCAATAAAGGAGCCACGACCGGCCATGATCTCTGCCCTGCCACCGGATAAAAGATCAACAGAAGCAAATTGCTGAAACACCCTCACGGGATCATCGGAACTAAGCACGGTAACAGCACTGGAAAGCCTGATGTGCTTTGTTTTAACGGCAGCGGCACCCAGTACAACGGCAGGTGCCGACACCAAATATTCGGGGCGGTGATGCTCACCCAGGGCAAACACATCAAGGCCTACCTGGTCGGCCAGTTCAATTTCTTCCAACAGGTTAATCATCCGTTGTTGCGGCGCAATGGTTTGTTTGGTAACAGGATGTGTAGCAACATCTGCAAAAGTATAAATACCGATTTCCATATTCTTTAAAATTAACCTGGTTACGGATGCAAAGTTGCGGTAAAAACCCTGGTAATTGAATAGTTATTATAATGGTAACGGAATTATTTCTGTAACGAATTTAAAGCGAACCCTGTTAGAAAAAAAAATTGCAGGTAAGAAAACCTGCCAGGGTTGGCTGTCATAGAA
>DATCMY010000548.1:0-5051 GCA_036565505.1 Hanamia sp. | reverse complement strand
GTTCCCTGCGTGTTGCAGGCCAAGAAAAGATTTGGTGATTAAACGATAGAACCAACCTGCCGAGCCGGTGTACCACGTCCATCCGCCACGGCCGGCATGCGGAGTGCGTGAATATACTTCTGCAGCCAGCACATAAGGTCCTATGCTTTGAAGTAAAAGCGAGGTATCCTGCCATTCAAATTTTAGGACTAAGTACATTTAATCAGCAAAGTTTTATTGAGAAAATGATAAGTAATGGCGCTTCCGGATATGTAATAAAAAATGCAACGCAACAGGAAATAATGGAGGCAATACATACAGTAGTTAATGGAAAACAATATTTAAGTTTTGATGCAGCATTGACCTTACGAAAACCGGATACTCAAAACAACTTGCCGGTAATTACCCGCAGGGAAAAAGAAGTTTTGGAACTCATTGCAGAAGGGATGACAAATAATGTGATTGCCCAAAAACTTTTTATAAGCAATACCACAGTTGATACGCACCGTAAAAATTTATTGGCAAAATTTGAAGCAAAAAATACAGCCTCCTTAATACGAATAGCGGCTCAAATGAAAATCATCTGATATTTTTTTCTCCTTTGGTTGATGGATGGGAAATTATTTTTTAAAACTTCCTCATTTTTCCGCCACCGGGATTTCACTTTTAGATTTAATACATTTCTCTCCAGGCAACAACACAAATGTTTCCCCATCGGTTTTTAAGCCAATAGAACTAATTTATACTTCCGTTACTTTCGGGGCGAATGGATTTATATTTCTTATTTTGAAAACCCTGCCGGGTTATTATATTTATTGAAAAGGCCTTAATTTGCATTTATTATTACCAGGGGGTAGCCATATTATTCTTCCAATCTGAAACATCAATATGAAAAGATTTTTATTTGCGTTAATTCCTTTTGCGCTTACGTTACATGCAAATGCACAACATACAGATTCTTTAACAGCAAAAGATTATGCACATGCAGAAAGCCTTCTGTTTTATAATACCCAGCAATACATAGACCATGGCAGTGTACAGCCGCATTGGCTTACAGGCGATAGGTTCTGGTACCGTGATTTAAATCCGCAGGGCAGCGAATTTATTTTGGTGAACCCGGCCACAGGCGCCCGCTCTGCTGCATTCGATCAGCAAAAACTGGCGGCTGCGCTTTCTGCAGCAACGGGCAAAAGCTATGAACCCGATAATTTGCCTTTTGAAACCTTCAGCTTTTCGGAAGATGAAAAAACCCTCTTCTTCCCGGCCAACGGAAGGCAATGGAAATGCGACCTTCTGAATTATCAATGTACGCAGAATGTTCCCGGCGCAGGAGAATCAAACCAGCGTTCCGATAGAAATGAGGTGCTCTCGCCTGATGGTAAAAAAGCGGCATTCATTAAAGATTATAATTTGTGGGTAAGAGATGTAGCTACCGGAAAGCAAACACAACTTACTACTGATGGTGTAAAATATTTTGGCTATGCTACCGATAATGCCGGATGGAAAAGCAGTGATGCGGCCATTCTGCGCTGGTCGCCCGATTCAAGGAAGATCGCCACTTTTCAACAGGATGAACGTATGGCAGGCGATATGTATCTTGTTACAACCAACGTGGGGCATCCAAAACTCAAAGCATGGAAATATCCTTTACCGGGTGATACCAATATCATTACCATTCAGCGTGTAATCATTAACGTCGATACGCCAAAAGTGATAAGGTTGCAGATAGCGCCCGATCCGCATCGCGGCACCCTGAGCGATGACATTTCCAGCAGCGGTACTTTTGATGATGTAGACTGGAATCCCAATGACACACAACTGGCTTTTGTTTCTACTTCACGCGATCATAAGCAGGAAAAATTTCGTATAGCCGATGCTGCTACTGGTGCTGTTCGCGAAGTTTTTGAAGAAGTAGTTCCTACCCAATATGAATCAGGACAGGGAGCCATTAACTGGCGTTACTTGCCCAAAACAAATGAGATCATCTGGTATTCTGAAAGGGATAACTGGGGTCATTTGTATTTGTATGATGCTACTACCGGCAAACTGAAGAACCAGGTAACCAAAGGTGATTTTGTAGTTACCCAATTACTCAAAGTAGATGAAAAGAACCGCGAATTATATTTCCTTGCAGATGGCAAAGAGCCGGGCAATCCTTATTTCACTCATTTTTATAAGATTGGTTTCGATGGGAAACATCTTACCTTACTTACGCCCGAAACAGGAAACCATTCTATTACTTTATCACCTTCAGAAAAGTATTTTATAGATAGCTATTCACAGCCCGATGTTCCGGCTGTAATGGTTTTACGCAATATGAATGGAAAGCTTATTTCACCATTAGAAAAAACAGATGTCTCCAGGTTGAAATCTATAGGTTGGCAAGCACCGAAACCTATTACAGTGAAAGCGCATGATGGGCATACTGATCTTTATGGATTGATGTTTACACCCACTCATCTTGACCCCAATAAAAAATATCCTGTAATTGATTATATCTATCCCGGCCCGCAGGGTGGGAGTGTAGGTAGCTGGTCGTTCGTAGCTTCACGGGGCGATCACCAGGCGCTGGCTGAACTGGGATTTGTAGTAGTATTAATTGAAGGTACCAGTAACCCATTACGCTCCAAGAGCTTTCATGATATGAGCTATGGCAACATGGCCGAAAACACGCTGCCCGACCAGGTGGCCGGCATCAGGCAACTGGCTCAACAATACTCTTATATGGATACCAGCCGTATTGGTATCTGGGGGCATTCTGGCGGTGGTTTTGCAACGGCGACAGCCATGTTCCGTTATCCGGATTTCTTTAAAGTGGGCATATCAGAATCGGGTAATCATGATAACCGTAACTATGAAGATGACTGGGGCGAACGTTATATCGGCCTGCTTACAACGGGAGCAAACGGAGTATCCAATTATGAACCGCAGGCCAATGAGGTATATGCAAAGAACCTGAAAGGCAAACTGATGCTGGCTCATGGACTGATGGATGATAATGTGCCTCCTTCCAACACGATGCTGGTAGTAGAAGCCCTGGAAAAAGCCAATAAAGATTATGACCTGGTGATTTTCCCCAACAGCCACCATGGCTATGGCCCTTATTCATTTTACATGATGCGGCGCCGCTGGGATTATTTAGTAAGGAACCTGTTGGGTGCACAACCTCCAAAGGAATATAAATTGAATTATTCATTTGATCCAAGGAACCCGGTTGAATAGAAGATGGGATTAATTTCATAGATTAGCATTATGGAATAAAACTTTTCAGTTCATTGTTTACTGTTTTCTGCAGCCAATATTTATTAATGGAATCATTTGCTTAATGATGATAAACACATGGATATAATAATTTTATTAAGATGGATCAGATAGTTTTGGAATGCTGACACATTTTACAGGAAATTGAGAGAGAGTTCATGAAATTGATGAAACTTCATTTACCAAAAATATAGTTATGAATAGAGTAATCAAATGGCTGCGTTGGATATCGGTTACGCCAGGAGGTATAATAGTTGGTATAATTTCCACATTTTTACTTCATTTAATCCTTTATTTTTCCTTAACTAATTTCGTACATCCTTATCCAGAATTTCCAGAAAGAGTATTGACTCCATTTATATTTTCCTCAACCTTTATTTGGGCTGGATGCGAAATAGCGCCTCATCACAAACTTAAAACGGGAATAATATTATTTGCCCTTTTGATATTCTTTTCCGGCGGACTTATTATATCTACCTTGACCCAAGGAAAATGGTTTGGACATAGCATGTATTTACAAGGTAACGGGGTGGCTCCAGTGATGGGAATCATCGGTGCTTTTCTTGGATTATATTTAGTTAGAAAAAAGATTAAAGATGGAGCATACGGTGATGTTGATTTGCATGCGGATTAGCACGAAATCATGTATAATCTAATATTATCACTTTGAAAGAAACTATTATATTATCAAAATCGAAAATAATAATTATGCGATTGAATCTTAAATTAATACTTGTTCTAATTTCACTTTATTCAAATGAATCATTTGCTCAATATTCTACAAATAGAGGATTATGGGCAAAAGAGTTTAGTAAAGATGAATGTCTTTTCAAATCAAAACATTATGTGATTTCAGAAATATTGGGAGGTTATTCAATAAATATTAATAAAGTAGAAATGGAAGCCTTAACTGCTGCCAAATCTGGAGAGTTAACTACTATTTATTATAAGAGTGAACAAATCAACAAAGAAGGATTAGTACTTGGTTTTTTCGGAACAAGATGGAACGAATCAGGAGTAATATATCAGTCCTATGCCTTTAAAAATTTGCCAAGTGATACTGCGATAGAAATTATGAGTAAACTAAATAACGCAATTGATGAAAATTCAAAATTTTTAAATGACCCCTACGATAAAAAAAATATTTACTTTAAATATGATGATTTATCTTTTATAATTTATAACGATATGGGTATAAATATCCGGGTATTTTGGAATGATTTTGATGCGACTTGGGATTTTAAATCATTTGAAAAAACAATGAAAAGATTTAATAAGAAAATGAAATAGTCTGTAATTTAATTCATCTAAATGTTATGCAAGAGGTACCTCTTGTTACGCAAGACATCTCTCTTGTAGCATAAGACATCCCTCTTGTGACGCAAGATGTCTCTCTTGTTACACAAGACGTCCCTCATGTGATGCAAGATGTCCCCCTTATTATGCAAGACCTCTCTCTTGTTACGCAAGACCTCTCTCTTGTTACACAAGACGTCATTCTTGTTATGCAAAATATCTCTCTTGTTTTACAAGGCGTCCTTCTTGTTACAAGATGCCTTTCATTTTACAATACCTTTCATAGAAATTCTTTTTTACTTCTATTTAATTGTTAACTTTAATTCAAGAAATTAATCTTGATATGAACCGTCGCAATCTTCTTAAAGGAATGGGTGTTGTTGCGCTCTATAGCAGTTTCCCGGAAGAATCACAAGGCAGAAGTTGTAAAGATAAAGTGCCTGTTTTCGGCATGGCAAAAAGAAATGGAAGGATAGCGGCTTTTGTAGATGATACAAAAGGAAGCACTTTAAAAC
>DATCMY010000547.1:0-12090 GCA_036565505.1 Hanamia sp. | reverse complement strand
GCAATGTAGCATCCATCTCATTTAGTTTTGCAAGATCTGTTCGTTTCAATCGTTCGCTTTCATTTGCTCCTGAAACACTTTTTCCCTCCTCTTCAGGTGCTTCCGATTTTCCCCGGCCGAGTATCACCAGTGAAGCGTTTGTCTTTTTTTTTAAGGATCCCTGCACCAAAGTTTTATTCTTTGGTTCCTGCATATCGAAAGGATTCGTATCCCAATACAGTAGAAATAATTTTTCAAATACTTTTCTATCTTCCGGTGAATTACAGAAAATCGCTTTCATGGCATACTTAAAACTTTCCTTATTGGTTATTAAACCTTTTTTAGCGCATTGGAGTGCATCCTGCGTTTCCTGTATGCCCACATTGAAACCGTGGCTCCTGGCAAACTGCACAAACGCTACTACGCTTTCAGCAATGCTCTCCGTTTGAAATGCCTGTTGTTTCAAGTGTTTCTATTTATTGTTTTTTAATTGCCACATGGAATTCGCCTATAATCATCACGGTTGGTATTCAACATTTATTATGGCTCATTTCATAACTGATTTTCAGCGAATTCTATTTTCGCCTGGCTAATGTCTTCTACTGATTTCAATACACTTCCCAATGTTTGTCCAAATGCTTTCTTATTTACTTCCCGGTAGCCAAGTGCCATCAGGCTTTCGGCCCAATCAATGGTTTCACTTACGCCGGGAGTTTTGGCCAATTTGCGCTGCCTGAAGGCCTGTACATGGGCCACCACCTGTTCCAATAAATGTTGCTCAATATCCGGTAAGCGCTTTTTCACTATCGTCATTTCCTTTTCAAGATCAGGATAATCGATCCAGTGATACAGGCAGCGACGCTTGAGTGCGTCGCTCAATTCACGGGTACGGTTTGAGGTAAGAATAACATAGGGCTTATGCTTTGCTTTAATGGTACCCAACTCTGGAATACTGATCTGGAATACAGACAAGAGTTCCAGTAAAAAAGCCTCAAATTCTTCATCACTTCTGTCGAGTTCGTCTATCAGTAAAACAGGTGCCTGCTCTTCTTCCATGATGCTTTGCAGCAATGGGCGCTTAAGTAAATATTCATTGCTGAAAATGTGATGTTCTTTTTCTTCTACAGAAAGATTCGTGCCTTCCTGCAGCTTAATGCCAAGTAACTGCTTTTGATAATTCCATTCGTAAACCGCTGCGTTAATATCCAGGCCTTCGTAGCACTGCAGACGAATAAGTTTGGTTTCCAATAATTGAGACAGCGCCAATGCAATCTCTGTTTTACCCACACCAGGCGGGCCTTCCAACAGCAATGGCTTTTGAAGTTTCAGCAACAGGAAAAGCGCAGTAGCAAATTCTTCATCAGCTACATATTGGTGTTTCTCTAATGCCTCTATTATCTGCGAAGGACTGTTGATTGCTTCCACAAGCTTACGATTTTTTGCCACCAAATAATCCCTTTACCATACTTCCTACCATAGAGCCGGCACTCAGGGAGCTATCTACTTCCTGCCCGGAAAGCTGTGCTTTGAAGTTGCTTACAAACTGGTCGAACACCTGGTTGCTTACATCATTGATTAGCCTGCTGCCAAACTGAGCCAGCATTCCAATGATGCTCACTTCCATGGAAATATTCACGTCTGTACCGGTATCTTTTTGGGTCAGGTTTCCGGTCATCACCATTTCAGCATTACCTTTCCCTTTACTATCGGTGCCTGTTCCTTTCAATGTCATTTTATGCGCAACCGGATCTCTTTCTGTGAACGTGATAAGCCCGCCATAGCTGGCCTTTACCGGGCCAAATTTTAATTCCACATCTCCCTTGTACATATTTTATGATAAAAAGCAAATAGCTGTATTTTTTAAATTGGGCGATGTGGCACATTTCATGTTTTACCCATTTTTCATCCTTTAAAAAATCTTCTTTCGAAACGTTATGAAGATGAATTATTTTCCCAATAACGATAGCTACCTTTTTTGATCGCAATTTCTTTGCAGCCAACAGGGCTATCCATGAATTTTCTTTTATAAGCAATTCCATATTTATCATTCTAAACCATCCACAAACCGGGTTAGTTTTTCAGGAAGCAATCGCTTTTAAGATTTCTTCGCTGTGAATTTTTGATTTCGGCTTTTTGAAAATTTTAAATATGATTCCATTTTCATCTATCAAAAAGGTAGTGCGATGAAGGCCCATATATTTTCTTCCATACAAATTCTTTTCTCCCCAAACACCATACTTATCAATAATTTTTTTTTCAGGATCTTCTAACAAAATAAAAGGAAGATTGTATTTTTCTTCAAATTTTTTATGCTTGCTTTTATCATCAGGACTTACGCCTAAAACAACCATTTCAGCTTTTTTAAGCTCGCTATAATTGTCGCGCAAATTACAGGCTTCTATAGTGCAGGTGGGCGTATCATCTTCAGGATAAAAATAGAGAACTACTTTTTTACCGCGAAAATCTTTTAATGAAACTGTATTTCCGTTTTGGTCTTTAGTTTTAAAATCCGGGGCTTTTTCGCCTTCTGTTAAGTTAGTCATTTGTATTAATATTATCGGGTGAAATGATACGTTTTTTGGGTTATATTTCCAACTTCATCTTCTACAGAAATTTTTAATTCATGTTTACCCCGTGGGCACATTTCGTCAAAATTATAAATAAAGGAACGTCCTTTATCATTGGTAAATCTGAGCCACTTTCCATCCAGTTCAGCACGGAAATTTTTGATTTCATCGTTATTATCTTTAGGCGTAAAAACAATACTGGAAGCATGGGTAAGAATTGAATTTTCATGAAAACCTCCCGTAATCACAGGCGGTTCGTCATCTGCTATTAATTCAAAATCGCCAAATTCCCTGAATTTTGCAGTATACCAATCGCCGTCCCTGGTGGCTTTCAATACTTCGCTTTTACCACGCCAGGTTCTTTTCATCAATATTTTATCTTCCAGATTTTCTTCACCTGGCTTATTGGTTTTTATCCTGATAGTAAAATTATCCTGGACCGGCACCAACCCGGAAAGTACAGAATACACTTCAGAATAAATATGCGGTGCCGCAGAGGTTTTTTCAGAATGAGTAAAAGCCACCGAATCGTACAAAGCTTCCGGATTTAAATAAAGTTGAAGATCATCACTTTCAAAAACATTTACAAAGCCCGGATGAAATTCCTTTTTCTCATAATAAGAGGAAGAATCATTACTATTTCCTTCTTCAACTATCAATCCTTTTCTTATTTTAAATTCAAGAACAGATGTATTAGCATTTGCATCTTTTACTACAATTTTTATCTGATGTACATTATCATCCTTAAGTTCAATTACACCATCGCCATTGATATCTTTATAGATACCCTGCGGATAACCGGGCAATCTTGAAAGATGCTCAATATAAGGGCTGCCGGCAGCACGTGTTTTGTAATCTATATGTGCATTGACATACCGGGATTCATCGTAAGTGATACTGTCAATCTGAAAACCAGAAAGCGCCTTTCCTTCCATATAAATTACCGCTTGATAAATACCATTGGGATTATGAGATCCTGAAAGTTTATCATTGGCAGAAATTCCAAAACTTATTTTATCGGTATTGACAGGAATTACATTTTCAATGGTAGTATATTCCCCATTTACTTTTTTTAAACTAAATAATTTTGGCGACTGGCTGTAAGTGCTTTTACACCTATCATACATGGCTAAACGCACAATGGCAGGCGGAACATTATCCGGTATAGGAAATCCAAATAAAAGCTCATTTAATACTTTATTTGTTTTGGTATCCCGGATTTCAAAATGGCAATGCGGCCCCATCGAGCCACCGGTGGTTCCGCTGTAAGCAATGAATTGGCCTTGTTTTACAGGAAATAAACCTGCAGGAATTTCGAGAGAAACCTGCCACGATTGTAATTGATATTGTTTCTCTTTCACATATTTTTCCAATGCAGGGAAAAAATTATTTAAATGACCATAAAGTGTGGTCAATCCATTGGGATGGTTAATATAAATAGCCCTGCCAAATCCGAAAGGAGCAATACTCACCCGTGCTATGTATCCGTCTGCTGCGGCTTTTACAATTTTATTTTGCACCTGGTCTGTCCGGCAATCCAAACCCATATGATAATGATTTGAACGTAATTCTCCAAAATTGGCAGCAAGCCCTATTTTTGCATTTACGGGATAAATAAAATATCCTTTGGGATAATTTTTTACCGGGAAAAACTGGGAATAGGATGCAAAATAAAAAAACAGGAAATTAAAAATCAGGAACGGTTTGTGTAAAGTATTCATTTTAAAAGAAATCTTAATCATAAGCGTACAAAGCTAAGAACTTAAAAATTTAAAATTACCATGGCAAAATCCAATCAAATTGCAGCTATAATATTGGGAGCAGCGGCAGGCGTAGCTCTTGTTAAGTTTTTCAGCATGCCAAAAGAAGAAAGAGAAGAATTTTGTTCTCATTTAAAAAATCAGACTACTCAATTATTAGACAATGCAGAAGATACGGCGGAAAAAGTGGAACAATATATAGATGAATTAAAAGCCCAGGGGGAAGATGAATGGATTGATAAAATATACATTCTCAAAAAAATGTTCAGAAGTCTTTATGGGTCTGACAAGCATTATTTTTTATAAAATTTCTACTTTTTAGAATTATAAGAGACAGGCTTATAGGGAAAAGCCTGGTTTTTTATGGATCAGGTTTTATTATTTTTCAACTCCTTCACATTTTTTCTTTCTCTCATTTCATCACTTTCATTTATTTTTGGCGGCCACAGATTATATATAAATGCCAAGAGATAAATCAATCAAAACAGTTTTAATTATAGGTTCGGGGCCAATTATTATAGGCCAGGCCTGTGAATTTGATTATTCCGGAACACAAGCCGCCCGCAGTCTTCGTGAAGAAGGAATAAAAGTAGTCCTCATTAACAGCAACCCAGCTACCATCATGACCGACCCCATGATGGCCGATAAAGTTTATTTGCTTCCACTTACGGTAGAAAGTATAGAAGAAATAATAGAAGAAAATCTTGAAGGTGAATACCGTATTGATGCTGTGTTGGCAACTATGGGAGGGCAAACTGCGCTCAATCTTGCAAAAGAGGCTGATGAAATGGGCATTTGGGAAAAAAATAATATCCGGTTAATAGGCGTAGATATTAAGGCCATTGATAAAGCTGAGGACCGCGAAAAATTCAGGGAATGGATGATTGAAATGAATATTCCGGTAGCTCCTGCCAAAATCGCCAATTCATTTTTGGAAGGGAAAGAATTTGCTCAGGAAATTGGATTTCCGCTAGTACTTCGCCCTTCATTTACATTGGGCGGTACAGGAGGAAGTATCGTATTTCAAAAATCCGAACTTGATGAAGCGCTGAACCGTGGGCTTACCGCTTCGCCGATACATGAGGTGCTGGTAGAAAAAGCCATGATGGGATGGAAAGAGTTTGAATTGGAATTACTGCGCGATGATAATGATAATGTGGTTATAATATGTACCGTAGAAAATTTCGACCCGATGGGCGTGCATACCGGAGATTCTATAACTGTTGCACCTGCCATGACACTGAGCGATACGGCTTACCAAAAAATGAGGAATACCGCCATTGCCATGATGCGAAATCTTGGAAATTTTGCCGGAGGTTGTAATGTCCAGTTCGCATTAAATCCACATACTGAAGATATAATAGCCATAGAAATTAATCCTCGTGTGAGCCGCTCATCAGCACTGGCAAGTAAAGCAACCGGTTACCCAATTGCAAAAATTGCCGCCAAACTTGCCATAGGTTTTACATTGGACGAATTAAAAAATCAAATTACCAAAACCACTTCAGCCTATTTTGAACCGGCATTAGATTATGTGATCGTAAAAATTCCCCGTTGGAATTTTGACAAGTTCAAAGGAGCAGATGACACACTCGGTTTCCAGATGAAATCTGTGGGCGAGGTAATGGCCATAGGAAGAAGTTTTGCCGAAGCAGTACAAAAAGCTTGTCAGAGTTTGGAGAACGAAGCAGTAGGTCTGGGTTATTATGGAAAAAGCTTAATGTATGCGGATGAAGTGATTGAATATATAAAAATACCAAAGTGGGATAGAATTTTCCGGATCAAAGATGCCTTAATGATAGGAGTGAGTGTAAAACGCATTTGTGAATCTACCGGAATAGACCGCTGGTTTATTTACCAGATACAAAAAATATGTATTTGTGAAAAAGAGCTTGCAAAAGAAACTTTAGAAACCCTTTCGCCTGAACTTATGAAAGAAGCAAAAAATCTTGGTTTTGGTGATGAGCAGATTGCGAGAATAATGCAGGATGGAAGCACAGACGAAGATATTTATGAAAAAAGAAAAGCATTAGGAATTACAAGGGTTTATAAAATGGTAGATACATGCAGTGCGGAATTTGAAGCAAAGACACCCTATTTCTATAGTACGTTTGAGTGAGTAATTTCTTAAAAAAAACAGGATCAATCCTTCACTTACTGAATTAGTTTTACAAAAAGCAAATGGAAAATAACATAATCTACAACGAATCTATTCCTTCTTCAAAGAAGAAAGTTATTGTACTAGGCAGCGGCCCCAACCGCATTGGCCAGGGTATTGAATTTGATTATTGCTGTGTACACGGATTATTGGCTATCAAAGAATGCGGTATGGAAGCCATCATGATCAATTGCAATCCCGAAACGGTTTCCACCGATTTTGACATAGCCGATAAATTATATTTTGAGCCCGTTTTCTGGGAACATATCTGGGAAATTATTGAACTGGAAAAACCCTATGGCGTAATTGTGCAACTTGGCGGCCAAACCGCTCTGAAACTTGCAAAAAGATTACATGAAAAGGGAATAAAGATCATTGGCACTTCATTCGATAATATGGATATTGCCGAAGACCGTGGACGTTTTAGTGATATGCTTAAAGAATTAGAAATTCCGTATCCAAAATATGGAACTGCTCACGATACTGATGAAGCCATCGAGATTGCAAGGCAAGTGGGTTACCCCGTATTAGTGAGGCCGAGTTATGTACTTGGAGGTCAGCGCATGCGTATTGTTTTAAATGATGATGAACTTGAAAAGGGTGTACTGAGTTTATTAAAACATTTACCTGGAAATAAAATTTTAATTGACCAGTTTTTGGATCGTTGCCAGGAGGCGGAAATTGATGCCATTTTTGACGGAGAAACTTTCCATGTAATGGGATTAATGGAACACATTGAGCCCGCAGGCATTCACAGCGGCGATAGTAATGCAGTATTGCCACAATTTAATTTATCGCCATTGATAGTGCAAACGATGGAAGAATATGCTGAGAAAATTGCCAGGGCCCTAAATATAAAAGGATTAATAAATATTCAGTTCGCCATAAAAAATAATGAAGTTTTTGTGATTGAAGCCAACCCGAGAGCCTCACGTACAACACCTTTCATAGCCAAAGCCTATCAAATTCCTTATCTCAATGTTGCTACTAAAGTGATGCTCGGAGAAGCAAAACTTAAAGATTTCACTTTCGAGAAAAAATTAAAAGGATTTGCAATAAAAGAACCCGTATTCTCTTTCAATAAATTTCCTAATGTAAACAAAGAACTTGGACCTGAAATGAAGAGCACCGGCGAAGCCATTCGTTTCATAAAAGACTTACGTGATCCCTATTTCAGACA
Source organism: Hanamia sp. (assembly GCA_036565505.1). GTDB lineage: Bacteria > Bacteroidota > Bacteroidia > Chitinophagales > Chitinophagaceae > Ginsengibacter. Next base: position 4,446 of record DATCMY010000547.1, on the reverse strand, counting down.
ATTGTATAGAGAAAGAAGCATGCACTTGAGTAAATAAATTTAGGTTAATAAAAAAAACCTACCCATTGTTCGCAGGCAGGTCTATTAAAACCTAAACCAAACACGGAATTTTTACCAGTTACTCAATCGTATTCCAACATTATACGGCCGGTAATCTAATCCATTTTGGAAAATGGACTTAGGGCTATAAGAACCATATAAATGCGCAGGCCCAAGACCAAGTTCTGATATATAAGAAAATTTCCATTTTTCCAGGTCATAGTCTCCATGATTTTTGAGTTTTCCTCTTTCACTGCTTTTTTGTTTGTTGCGGCTATTGTATAAATAACCAGCGCTTACGCCAGCGCTCAGGCTTATTCCTTTATCAGAATAATCTTTATTGGTCCGGAAATTCAGCATCAATGGAATGGTTATATAATCCGCTGCCAGTTTGTTTTTCGAGAAGCTTATTGAATCACGGAAAACAAACGGATGTGAAATATTTTGTAAAGGGTTATATGGATTAAAGCCTCCTTCTTTTAAACTCACATCAGATTTGAAACGGTAATTATTTAATTCAATTCCCAACCCATATTTCAGATTCACATAATGCTTCACAAGGTTAAGTCTTTGCATAAAAAACCAAATATTTACATTTACTGATTTTACTGTCTTCAATTTAAAATCGTTCTCAACTAAATCCGGAGTTCCAGGTTTGTTTACGATGAAGGAATTTGCAGTTGCACTTGCATAATTGGTTTTATCGATCCAGTTACTAAATCCCAAATCAACGATCCATGATGCGGTGCTGATGTTGGAATTATTTCCTTGTTTATGCCGGTTACCAACGGTTACGGTTACGTGTTTTTTTTCTTCCGGTTCCCCTTTCTTAAGGATGACCATTCCGCCAATACGGATAGTATCGCTCTTCTTTTCAACCGGAACAGAATCTGCCTGTGCAAAGGACGTTGTACTGGCAAACATTACGCTTAGAATTAAAATTGACTTTTTCATTTTTCTATTTATGAGTAAGGATAAATATTGTTATAATTTTGAGGCTACCTGCCTGTCCTCTCCTCCAATCAGGCGGGTTATCGGGTTATTTCTTTCTACAATTCGTTTTACTTTTTTTAAGAACCCTCCCACTTTTGTCTTATTAAACTCATCGCTTTTTACATTATAAAAAACATAGTTTTCATCATTTGCATTATCTGCTATATAGGAAGCATTTTGTGCCTGCATTGCTGGTTGATTTTGGCCAATCGTGCCCGCATGTTGTACTATATCGTTTGTTGGTATTTTAATTTTAGTTCTTTCTATTTTATCCGGTTCATTATTAATAGGCTCAGTAACAGCTGTCATTTCAAGCCTATTATCGGGTTTAATTTGAATTGCATTTTCTTCAGGAAGTATTTTTTCTTTTACTTCAGCTTTTACAATAACATTCCTGCTTTCATTTCGCCGGGATATAATATTCTTTTGTTCTTCTTTTAAATTATTATCATTTTTCTCATTCCCGTTTTGTTCTTTTATTGTTAAGGAAGTAGCATCCACTTTTTCTTTATTAGTATGTTTTTCAACGATACCATTATGCACAACCGGGGCAGGCAAACTTTTTACATTTTCATTAAGAGCCATTGTACGTGTGCTTTTTTGCTGATTAAAATAAGATAGCGCAATCCATAATCCAAAACCAATGAATATAGCAGCAGCAAGAGATCTCCAAAATATTAAAGGAATGATCCTGCCCACTTTTTCTTTCTTATATAATTGCTTTTTGCCGGGATAAACTATATTTTCTTCAGGAGATAATTTAGATTGCCGGATAAGTTCAAATTCAGTAGCAAATTGCGGATTGATTTTTAAAAAATCTTCGGTTTCATTTTTTTGTTCATTCGTAAGTTCATTATCATGATATAAAACAAAAATTTCTTCGTAATTATTTTCATTTATAAAAGATAAGGAAGCATTTTTAATTAATAATAATTTATCCGGCATGCTCACCATTTCATCAGGAATATTAATGGTGAGTTTTATCATGTTGAATTCTTCTTCCAGATCAACATTTTGCTTTACAAATATTTCAACTTCATTTTTTTCTGCTTGCGATAATTCATTATCAGCGTACAGTAAAAAATATTCTTCGTAATTGTTTCTATTGATTTTCATGGTTAAATCACATTTTCCGGTTTTACTAAATAACTTTTCAGCAGTATTCTTGCGCGATGCAGATAAACTTTTACCTGGCTTATACTCAATGCTGTGATGGTGGCGATTTCATCATAAGAATATCCTTCATAATCCTTTAGCAACACAAGGCTGCGCTGTGTTTCACTTAATTTGTATAAAGCTTCATTCAATATTTTTTTTATATTATGGTGTGGTTCATTTGTCGTTGCTTTAGAAAAAGAAAAATCATCCTGAATGGTTATCCTTTTATTTTTACGTATCAAATCAATCATTTGATGGTATGCCACGGTAAACAAATAAGATTTACTACGTTCATATTCTACTTTTTCACGGTTGATCCACAATTTTTCGAATGAAGATTGCACCACATCTTTAGCATCATCAGCATGCCTCAAATTTTTTACAATAAACCGGTATACATTATCTGCATAAAGATTTACACATTCATTAAATTCTTTCTCAGTCATACAATTAAGGGTAATTAAATTTTACATCAGCCTTGTTTTTAAGTTATACGCTCAACGCGTTTAAAAAGTTACAACCTCTTTTAAAATACTCTTTTAACGTGAACTTAATTGATTTTCATTGTAGGTTTGCGAAATCAAAATTAAACAGTATGAATGAAAATTTTTCAAAACGAATAGGGAAAGAACTGGAAGAAATAAAAACTGCAGGGCTTTTTAAAAATGAAAGGATAATCACCAGCGATCAGGGCGCCGAAATTGAAGTAGGCGGCAAAACCGTTTTAAATTTTTGTGCTAATAATTATCTCGGTTTATCGGCTCATCCAAAAGTAATTGAGGCGGCAAAAAAAACGATTGACAAACGCGGATATGGATTAAGCAGCGTACGTTTTATTTGTGGCACACAGGATATTCATAAAGAGCTGGAAAAGAAAATTTCAACATTTTTAGGGACAGAGGATTCAATTCTGTATGCTGCTTGTTTTGATGCCAATGGTGGCGTTTTTGAGCCATTATTTGGGGAAGAAGATGGTATTATTTCTGATGCATTGAATCATGCAAGCATTATAGATGGTGTGCGTTTATGCAAAGCACAACGTTTCCGTTATGAGCATAATAATATGGAAGATTTAGAAAATAAATTGAAAGAAACTCAAAATCTAAGAAGCAGGATTATTGTATCGGATGGCTCTTTCAGCATGGATGGAACAATTGCGCAATTGGATAAAATATGTGATTTAGCCGATAAATATGATGCCATTATAATGATTGACGAATGCCACTCAACAGGATTTATCGGGAAAACAGGAAGAGGCACGCATGAATATCGTGGAGTAATGGGAAGGATTGATATTATTACCGGAACCCTGGGGAAAGCATTGGGAGGCGCAAGCGGCGGTTTTACTACCGGCAAAAAAGAAATTATTGAAATGCTTCGCCAACGAAGCCGGCCTTATTTATTCAGCAATACGGTTGCACCAAGTATTGTAGGTGCTTCTATTGCTGTTTTTGATTTATTAAGCGAAACAACCGAATTGCGTGATAAACTTGAAAACAACACAAAATATTTCAGGGAAAAAATGACTGAAGCTGGTTTTGATATAAAACCTGGCGATCACCCGATTGTTCCAATAATGTTGTACGATGCTGTGCTGGCGCAAAATTTTGCTGCAAGATTGCTGGAAGAAGGAATTTATGTAATTGGATTTTTCTTTCCGGTGGTAGCAAAGGGGCAAGCAAGAATACGTGTACAATTGAGCGCTGCCCACGAACAGAAACACTTAGATAAAGCTATTGAGGCATTTACAAAAGTCGGGAAAGAATTAGGAGTATTGAAATAAAATTAAAGAACGCCTTTTTCTTTTTTAATAACTTTATAAATAAAAATGGAAACTACCTTATTAAATAGAATTACTCATAATCCTTCCATATTATCCGGGAAGCCCATTATAAGAGGAATGCGAATATCGGTGGAGCATATTTTAAAAATGCTGGCAAGAGGTATATCCCACGATGAAATTATTGATGAATATCCTTTTTTGGAAGAAGATGATATTAAGGCATGTCTTTTATATGCAGCTAATTTAATTGCTCATGAAGAAGAAAGAGCAGGATGATTAAAACATTGAATTTAAAAATTGTAATTGATGTTGGCGTCGGACGTTTAATTGAATAATGGCTTTCTCATCTAGGTTTTAATATTATAGCAATCAGAAAAATAAATCTTGAAATGTCTGATTCTGAAATTATTAAGCTGGCAAATTATGAAAATGCCATTATCATAACTATGGATAAAGATTTCGGAGAATTAGTA
>DATCMY010000546.1:0-3303 GCA_036565505.1 Hanamia sp. | reverse complement strand
CTCTGTGTTTTTGTAAATAATTGGTGATGATAATACCCCATTTTAATGAAATCTTTGGGTAAAGTCATCATTAATCTAATGAAATTTATGCTTTAAGCGCCTATAAAATTATTATTGAATAAAATTTAAACAGGCTCTTAAATAAAAAGAATGGAAAGTAATATAATCTCATTGTATTTAAAAAGAAGTTATACAAAAACAAGATGGTATTGACAAAGTTTAAATTACTGATTTTATTCGTATTGACAACTTTAGCTGTCTCTGCTAAGGAATATCATGTATCTGTAAAAGGTAACGATAAAAATGATGGAAGCTTGTCCAAGCCATTTAAAACTATTTCTGCTGCCGCAAATGTGGCCATGCCGGGTGACGTGATCACCGTTCATGCCGGCATATACCGGGAGCAAATTACGCCTCCCCGCGGTGGCAATTCAGAACGGGAAAGGATCGTTTACCAGGCAGCCAAGGGAGAGAAGGTTGAGATTAAAGGTTCGGAAATAATCAAAGGCTGGCAAAAAGCCGGCAACGATACCTGGGTAGTAAAAATTCCGAATAGCTATTTCGGGAAATTTAATCCGTTCAACGATTTAATCCGTGGCGATTGGTACTCGCCTCCCAAAGGCAGTAAATATCATACCGGGGCTGTGTATCTTAATGGGGACTGGCTAATGGAAGCCAATACACAGGAGGGGGTAATGAAGGCAACAGACGAAAAAGACCCACGCTGGTTTTCAACGGTTGATTCAACCTCAACAACAATATGGGCGCAGTTTAAAAATGTGAACCCTAATAATGAAACAGTTGAAATCAATGTAAGGCAAACTATTTTTTATCCCGATAAACCATTTATTAATTACATCACGCTTCGTGGATTTACCATGCAGGACGCGGCTACGAACTGGGCACCACCTACAGCCGAACAAATGGGACTTGTTGGCACGCATTGGAGTAAAGGATGGATTATTGAGAACAATATAATCCAATATTCAAAATGCGTGGGCATTGCATTGGGTAAATACGGCGATAAATGGGATAATAACAATACCGAATCGGCAGAAGGGTATGTAGGCACCATCAACCGGGCATTGGCATTTGGATGGAATAAAGGCACTGTTGGAGGGCATATTGTTCGTAATAACACAATTGCATATTGCGAGCAAGCAGGTGTGGTTGGTAGTATGGGCTGTGCATTTAGCATTGTTGAAGGCAATACTATTCATGATATTCATGTGCGAAAGTTATTCAGTGGTGCAGAAATGGCCGGCATTAAATTTCATGGGGCGGTTGATGTGCAAATCCGTAACAACCATATCTACCGCACTAATATAGGGATTTGGCTCGATTGGATGGCACAGGGCGCGCAATTAAAAAATAATCTGATGCACGAGAACGGGCTGGATATTTTTTTAGAAGTAGATCATGGACCGATGTTGGTTACTAACAATATATTACTTTCAAAAACCAGTTTGATGATGAATTCCAGCGGTGCTGCATTCGCGCACAACATATTTGGTGGTAACATGAAAGTGATTTCTTATGACAACAGGTTGACACCGTATCTTAAACCTCATTCTACCTTTGTTGCAGGGTTGCATGATAATCCTGGTGGTGATGTTCAATTTATAAATAATTTATTTGTGAATGGAGGAAGTGCAGGCGAATACCAGAAAGCCATATTGCCGGTTACCTTCGATGGAAATATTTATGTAAAGGGGGCTATCAGAGCTGTATCAGGGGATAAAAAAAGGACTTTTGGAGAAATAAGTTCAACAGCGAAAGAGAAACTTAAAAATGTACCGAATAAAAATGCCGTGGAAACGAATTTTTTAATGGAGGAAAATTTTGATGACGGTGCAAAGTTAGTAACTAAAAAAGAAAAAATGTATCTCGAAATAGCGCTGGATAAAAACTGGCTGACCAAACAAAAAAGAAAATTGGTGACAGGCCAACTGTTGGGTAAAGCCATTGTTTCCGATCTATCGTTCGAGAATCCGGATGGCTCCCCGCTAAGGATTGATATGGATTATTCTGGCCGGAAAAGAAACACCCTCAATCCGTCTCCAGGTCCGTTTGAAATAATGAAAAGCGGGAGGCAACAAATAAGGGTTTGGTAAAAATAGCTTTACCGCGTTACTGTCGGCATCTGAAGGTCTTGGCCGGCATAAAGCGTTGGATAACCTCACAGGAATATTGGCCGTTGTTGCGAGACAGGCCCTCAATGTGAGTTTTATTTACCCGGATGCCGGCTGAAATTTGAAAAAGAAGAAAAGAACGCCTTGGTATTCGGGCTTCGGCAAACTGCCCCCAAAGCTTGGATTAAAGCGGTAAAAATGGCCCGGTATCCAAAGTTCAATAGATAGAATTATGGTTTCAGGTACTATCGGTATATTCGTTTATATAATAGCCTTAATGAAGTTATGTGTATTTACTTGTAAGACTATAAGCTTTTCAAGCACATAGTCATCCTCGATCAGCTATTTCTGCTATCGCAGGCTGAACCTGTCATTGTTTTTGTTGGATTAGAACTATGAATAATTTGAAACAACTTTAATTAATGCTGCCTTTATATATAAGAAGGATTAAAAATAATACTGGCAAAAATCCTTAATTCTAATGACTAAACCACCGCCTTTGGCGGTAGGTCAAGGGTGAAGGCTATGCCAGAAACCGCTATATTAGTACTGTGACGAAATACAGGAAATTATCACATAGCTTCTACTATTGCGTGTACCATATCGTATGGACGCCAAAATATCGTTTTAGGGTTTTAACGGATGTTGTTGCTGATGTATTGGAGAACAAGATACGAGCGATATGTGCATGGAAAGATGTTGAGATATTGGAGATGAACATTCAGCCGGATCACGTACATATGGTCTGTAGCATACCGCCGAAAATGAGTGTAAGCGATTTTATGGGGATATTGAAAGGTAAATCAGCGATAATGATGTTCAAGAATTATCCAAGTTTACGCAAGAAACCATATTGGGGTAATCATTTTTGGAGCCGGGGGTATTTTGTGAGCACAGTAGGTGTAGATGAGGAGCGGGTAAAGAATTATGTAAAATATCAGGAGCAAGAAGAACGGACGGAAGATGGTTCGACCGATTTGAAACTATTTTGACGATACCTCTTTCAGAGGTTAGGATAAAGCCCCCACCTTTGGTGGGGGTTGTTCACTTTTAGATAAATAAATTATGTAATGTCTATGTAAATACTGGATTTTTTTTACTCTACCTATTGCTATTTAAAACAATCGCTGTAACTTTAAAAATCAATTCAATTTAAAACATATACATCATG
>DATCMY010000545.1:0-13384 GCA_036565505.1 Hanamia sp. | reverse complement strand
CTTCAACCATCAACCATCAACCATCAACCATCAACCATGAACCATCAACCATGAACCATGAACCATCAACCATCAACCATCAACCTTCAACCTTCAACCATCAACCATCAACCATCAACCCCCAAAAATAAATGGCACAGTTAATGTAAAGCATACATGATTTATTTCTAATAATCTCAATATAATTTCCTCATGAAACGAACATGATTGCAGACAAATCCCACAGAGGAATGACAATTTCTTGTCATCATGGTTTCTATCTGTCTTTAAAAAACGAACAAAAAATTTTTCAGATGAATATAAAAGTTACAATTGATGTCAAAAATTTATCCTTAACCCCAAAATCAATGAAACTTTTTAAGCTATATTTGCCGAAATTTATACTTTTCTAATTCCATTTATGCACATTTCCTTTCCTGTCCCAAAGTATTTATTAATAGGCCTTTTTCTCATTAGCGCGCTTTCCTCCTGTTTAAACACAAGGAAGATAGCCTACTTTAATGACGTTCAGGATTCCACCCTTATCGCCTCAAAAGCAGGGTTGGAACCTATTATACAAAAAAAGGACATCCTTAGCATCACGGTGAGCAGTTTGAGCGCTGGAGCGACTATTATTTTTAATACACCAAACCTACCCATTACTCCCTCCGGAGCTTCAAACAATTCCCCTCAAACGGCAGGTTACCTGGTTAGCGATGATGGTACTATTAAATTTCCTGTACTCGGCGATATTCGTGCCGCTGGACTTACCCAAAAACAGTTGGAGAATAACATCACCCAATTGCTCATTGACAAAAAATTATTATTCGATCCTATTGTTACCGCCCGCTTTTTAAACTTCAGGGTTACGGTGCTGGGTGAAGTGGCCCGCCCCGGCGTGGTATATGTACCTAGCGAACAGATCAGTATCCTCGAAGCCATTGGCGATGCCGGCGACCTTACCATCTTTGGCCTTCGTAATAATGTAATACTGATCAGGCAGGAAGGCCCCGATAAGCTCGTAAAGCGCCTGGACCTCAATTCCTCCAAAATATTACAATCGCCCTATTTCTTTTTAAAATCAAACGATGTAATATATGTGGAACCGGGTAAAGCCAAAGTGGCTAGTACAAGCCTGACCCAGCAACGATTGCCCGTTATCCTAAGCGGCCTTTCCCTTATAATTATATTACTGACCAACGTTTTTAAATTGTAACCCCAACCAGCTTATTAAAATTAATTATACCTGAATGCTTCAACAAATTAATAATACGGAATTAGAGGAAACAGAAGAAATTTCCATGGGTGATTTGTTTTACAAGTATTTTTCTTACTGGCCTTTCTTTGTAATACTACTAGTCATAAGTATGTCCTGGGCATGGCTGTACTTGCGTTATAAAATGCCTTTATACCAATCTACCGCTACATTGTTAATTAAAGATGATAAAAAAGGTGGAGACGCCCCCGATTTATTGCAAACTTTTGATATGTTCGGTTCAAAAAAAACCGTAGAAAATGAAATAGAAATATTGAAGTCAAAAACACTCATGCAGGAAGTGGTGAAAAACCTTCACCTCTATGCCCCGGTAACGGTAGAAGGAAGAGTATTAAAACAATCAGCTTATTTAATGTCTCCAATTGTGATTGAAGCACAGGACCCGGATTCTGTTAAATTAGTAAATAAAATACCTTTTATTTACAATGACACAAAACAGACAGTAAATATAAAAAATAAAAGCTATCCGCTGAATCAATGGGTAACTACACCATTCGGAATTCTTGAGTTTCTTGCCAACAAATATTATCATCATGAGTCAAAAACGGATAAAGAGAATATTTTTTATTTCTCATTGATAAGCGTAAAAAATGCGGCAAATAGTACCCTTGGTAGTATAAAAATTGAATCTTCGGGTAAACAATCAACAGTTATTGACTTAAGCATAGTTGGCGAAGTTCCAAAAAGAGGGGAAGATATTTTAAATGAATTATTGTCAGTATATAACCAGGCGGCAATCCTTGATAAAAATGAACTGGCCGCCAATACCTTGAAGTTTGTACAGGACCGCTTGAAATATGTGGTAAATGAACTGGATTCAGTAGAAGGGCGGCTACAAAGTTTTAAAGCAAATAATAAAATTATAGACATCAGTGCCCAGGGGCAGATATTCTTACAAACGGTGGCTGCTAACGATCAGAAGATCAGTGACATCAACATGCAATTGGCAGTACTGGACCAGGTTCAAAATTATGTAACCAACAAGGAAGGCAAAGGTGGTATTGTACCTGCTACATTGGGCGTTGCAGATCCTGTATTAACGACTTTGTTGCAAAAATTATCTGATCTCGAATTACAATATACCCAAACGAAAAAGATAGTACCTGAAAATAACCCGGCTGTAATAGCCCTCGTAGATGGTATTAATAAAATAAAACCCGGCATTTTAGAAAATATACAAAGTCAGAGAAAAAATCTGTTGGCTGGCAGAGATGATCTTGCAGGCACCAATAGCCGATATGCTTCAATGCTAAAATCCATACCTGAAAAAGAAAGGGAATTATTGGGAATCAGCCGGCAACAGGCGATTAAGAACAATATTTATACTTTCCTTTTGCAAAAACGGGAGGAAACCGCTTTGTCTTTTGCTTCCGCTGTTGCAGACAGCAGGATTATTGATAAGGCGGAGTCTGCAAATGGGCCTGTTAGTCCCAATAAATCGTATATATATCTTTTAGTTTTGGTAGCTCCCTTTGCCTTCGGGATTGCTTTTATATATATCAAGGAAATGCTAACCAGAACCGTTCAGGGCCGGTCCGATATTGAAAAATTTACTGATGTACCGTTTTTGGGTGAAGTGGTTTACGAAAGGACAAAATCTCCATTTGTGATTGCGGAAGGTAAACGCAGTTTTATTGCCGAACAATTCCGCCAGTTAAGAACGGCGCTGGGTTATATGGGTATCGATGAGGCCCATAAAAGGATCCTGATCACCTCCAGCATCTCAGGCGAGGGAAAAAGTTTTATAGCTATCAACCTCGGTATAAGCCTGGCGCTGATGGGCAAAAAAGTGGCGTTAATAGAACTGGATCTTCGCAAACCTAAATTGAGCGAACATTTTAAGATATCCCGCCATGCGGGCCTTTCCAATTATTTGATCGGCAAAATGCAGCCTCATGAATTAGTAAAAGAAACCGGAATTGACAACCTGTTTTTGATACCCGCCGGCCCCATACCTCCAAATCCATCTGAATTGATTTCCAATGGGAAGCTACTGGAATTATTAACCTTCCTGGAGAAAACATTCGACTATATTATAATAGATACAGCCCCTATTAACCCTGTTACAGATGCCTATATCATATCACCATTAGCAGATGTAACCTTATTTATTGTGAGGCATGATTACACGCCTAAAGTGTTTTTACAAAAATTAACCGGACACCATAAAATTAACAGCCTGAAGAACGTTGCACTTATATACAATGGTGTTAGGGGTAAGGGGTTTAGAAAATACGGTTATGGTTATGGCTATGGGTATACAGAAGATCCTGATAAAAAAAGCTGGAGAAATATTTTCAAAGCTGTAAAGTGATTATATATTTTTATTCCAAACAGATATCCTATTGCACTATTAAATGTAAGTGAGGAATAGCGAAGCTTTGCCCATGGAAATTTACGGAATGTATAAAAAACATAGGTAAAACCTTGAGTCCGGTAAATTAATAAATCCACTATTAAAACAAAGAGATTAATGTCGTCAAAACCTGAATTTATTATTGCCCCACCAAAAAAATGGCTCTCCATTAATTGGAAGGAACTTTGGCGCTACCGGGACCTCTTCCTGGTGCTTGCCTGGCGTGATATCTCTGTGCGGTATAAACAGACTGCATTGGGAGTAGTATGGGCAATATTGCAGCCATTTATGACGATGATCGTCTTTACTTTCATTTTTAACCGTATGGCCAGCATCAGCAGTGGCGACAATACCCCTTACCCGGTTTTTCTTTATGTAGGTCTATTGTTCTGGCAATATTTTTCAGGGGCGCTCACGAATGCCGGCAACTCTATGATCACCAATTCCGCCCTGATCCAGAAGATCTATTTTCCGCGCCTGATTGTGCCGGCGACTGCCGCCATTACAGGACTGATTGATCTGGCGATTGCCGCTGTGATCCTGGTGGGCATGATGGCTTATTATGGAATAATACCGCCACTGAGCGGGGTACTGATTCTGCCGGTATTGCTGATTATTGCCGTGCTGAGTGCGCTTGGGATGGGGCTGCTTCTCGCGTCGATAAACATCAAATACCGGGACGTCCGTTTCGCTTTGCCTTTCTTCATACAGATACTGATGTATGTAACGCCGGTTATTTATCCGGTGAAGATGTTGGATAAATACCCGGTCATCAAAGGGCTAATGCTCTGGTTGAACCCAATATCAGGAGTTATTTCCAATGCGCGTGCCGGCCTGCTTGGCCAGGGTGCTATCGATTTCGGGGTGTTGGGGATTGCGCTGTTGATGAGTGTAGTTTATTTTGTTGTCGGGCTTTATTACTTCCGTAGCACTGAAAGATATTTTGCAGACATAATTTAAAAATAAAAATGGTTTAAGATAATAAGATGATCAAGCCTATCATTGAAATAGAAAATATTAGCAAATGCTATCGCATCGGTGCCACCAGCGAACCCTATTTGTCCTTGCGTGATGAAATAGGCAAGACTGCACGTCGGGTTTCGTCTGCTTTTGCCAGGTTACTCTTCGAAGGACAGGAACATAAGTCTTCCAAAGAAATTGACTTCTGGGCATTGAAAGATGTTAGTTTTTCTGTAAAGGAAGGCGAAGCTGTGGGGATTATCGGGCGCAACGGCGCTGGCAAAAGTACACTACTTAAAATATTATCGCAGATTACTCCGCCTACTACGGGTAAGATTACGATGCGTGGTAGGGTGGCAAGTCTGCTTGAGGTTGGAACAGGATTTCACCCCGAACTGACCGGTCGGGAAAATATTTTTCTAAACGGAACGATTCTGGGTATGTCCCATCGGGAAGTGAAACGCAAGTTTGATGAAATCGTTGCCTTTGCGGAGGTGGAAAAATTTCTTGATACCCCTGTTAAACGTTATTCAAGCGGCATGTATGTGAGATTGGCGTTTGCTGTCGCGGCGCATTTGGAGCCGGAAATACTGGTGGTTGACGAAGTATTGGCAGTTGGCGATGCACAGTTCCAGAAGAAGTGCCTGGGTAAGATGGGAGAGATTGCTAAAGGCGGCAGAACTGTTTTGTTTGTAAGTCATAATATGGTTGCTTTACAAAGTCTTTGTCCTCATGCTATATTATTGGACAAAGGTGAATTAATTAATTTTGGAACATCAGATCAATTGATTAAACAATACCTTGGTAAGTTTTTAACAAATTCGACTGAGCGATGCTGGAATTCAATAAATGAAGCACCCGGAACTGATAATGCTAGAATACACAAATTGTCAGTAAAGCCTCTAAATATCTCAACCACAGACCTAATTACTATCCGTACACCTTTACTTTTTGAATTTGAATATTGGAATCTCAAGGAGGGATGTATTTTAACTTTGAGTCATCGTCTTTTGAATGAACAGGGAATAGAAATCTTTAATACATTTCCAATAAAGAATGATGAATGGAGTGGAAAAGCATTGCCAAAAGGACTATTTCGAAGCACCTTTATTCTTCCAGGCGATTTGCTTAACGATGGTCGGTATACATTACAATTTAATTTCATTGAGAATTTTCGTCATGTACTTTATAAGATGGATGATGCATTGGTATTTGACGTTCACGATTCACCCGAGCGGCGAAATAATTGGGCGGGGAAGTGGAATGGTGCTATTCGACCAGATTTACTTTGGGATACTCAATTAATTGAAAAAATTGAAACTTTATGAGATTAATTTATAGATTTATAATAAAATTAGTTGATTTATTAAAAATAGGAGCTGCGTGTGTTGATTCGAAAATGGCGCAAAGGTATGGGAAGTATCACAATGCACCTGGGATGCTGTTTGACGATTTTGGGAGGAGGCTTGGAAGGAGAATTTGTATATCAAATCCGGGACTTGCTTCACAATACCTTTTTTGCCCTATGCACCTTTTTAGATATTGGGAGTTTGATTTTGCATATCGTCAGCTGCCACAACAATTGGATAATATACTTGATGTAAGTTCTCCAAGATTATTAAGCCTTATGATTGGCTCGGAAAAAACTTCTAAAATTCTAATGATAAATCCAGATTTATCTGATTTACAGGAAACCGAAATGTTTATTCAGTCTCTACATTTGAAAAATGTAACTACAATGAATGTTGGAATCGAAGCCATTCAGGATTTGAAGGAAGAGTTCGATTGTATAATGTGTATTTCCGTTATAGAACATATTGATGGAGCTATGGATGATAGTGCAGCTTTAAAGATCATGTATGATGCATTACGACCAAATGGAAGGCTTATTATTACTATACCTGTCGATAAAAATTACTATGAAGAGTTCTCAGATTCACAGCAGTATGGGACACAGCCTAAAATTGCTGAAGGGAAATATTTTTTCCAACGTATCTATGATTGGGACACAATAAATTCAAGAATTATTGATAAAGTAGGAACTAAACCTAAGATACATTGGTTTGGAGAGAAAATTTCAGGGCATTATAGAGCCTATTCTAATTATAGATCTCAAGAAGGGTTTGTTCGTAGGGTAAATGACCCAAAGGAATTAGTCGACAATTTTCAAGAGTTTGAATCCTGGGAGGCAATGCCAGGCTTAGGAATTTGTGGTATGGCCTTTATTAAGGATATTGGTTAAATTATCACTTAGAATTTTGAAATAAATGGACTAGCTTGAAAGTTTAAACCCACATTGATAAAGAAAACTAATATTTTAAGATAATCATATCATCTATTACTAAATAGTATCTAAATATATGTACAAAATTCCTGTTTATCAACCATCTATTAACGGAAATGAAAAAAAATATGTTAATCAGTGCCTCGACTCAAACTGGATATCGTCAAAAGGTGAGTTTGTAACAAAATTTGAGTTGGGTTTTGCTGAGCGTACAGGGGTAAAGTATTCAACAGCAGTTTGTAACGGTACTGTTGCTCTACATTTGGCACTTGTAGCCCTTGGCATTGGACCAGGAGATGAGGTTATTGTACCAACTCTTACTTATATATCTTCTGTAAATGCAATCACCTATACCGGAGCAACTCCTGTTTTTGTGGATTCATTGGAAAGTACCTGGCAAATGGATCCAGAAGATGTCAAGCGTAAGATTTCCCAAAATACAAAGGCTATCATGGTGGTGCATTTGTATGGCCATCCTTGTGAAATGGATTCACTTGTCAACATCTCAAAAAAGCATGGTCTATTTCTTGTTGAAGACTGTGCAGAGGCTTTCGGTTCATTTTATAAAGGGAAACATGTTGGCTGCTTCGGAGATATTTCAACTTATAGTTTTTTTGGTAATAAAACCATTACGACTGGCGAAGGAGGAATGGTGGTAACCAATGATGAAACCCTGCATGACAGGGTGGTTCATTACAAAGGACAAGGATTAGCTAAACACCGTCAGTACTGGCACGACGTAATTGGATATAATTACAGGATGACAAACATTTGTGCTGCTATTGGATTAGCACAAATTGAACGGGCCGACGAATTGCTTAAGAAAAAGAGACAACTGGCTTCATGGTATGAAGAAGGATTGAAGGGTTTATCTGTTACAGTTCATAAAGAGACGGAAAATGTCAGGCATTCCTATTGGATGTGTTCTATCCTGGTTGATGATCCGTCAAAAAGAGAACCATTGCGTGATTATTTGGCATCAAATGGAATTGAAACCCGCCCATTGTTTTACCCAATTCATACGATGCCTATGTATGCTACAAAATTTCAACGACATCCTATTGCTGAAAACCTGGGCTGGCGGGGTTTAAACTTGCCAAGTTGGCCTGATATGGAAAAAAAGCAAGTAAAATTTGTCTGCGATAAGATCATTTCCTTCATCAAAATATAACTCTATGTCAAGTTCGTGGATTAAGCTTGTATTGTATGGTTGTGGCGGTCACAGCAGAAGTGTTGCAGATATTGCCTTATCCAATAACCCAAATATAATTCTTGAATTCATTGATCCTAATGCGCTTGAAAATGAAAAAATTTTTGGCTTTCCTGTTTTAAAAGAAAGAAGTACTGTTAATGATCCTATTTTTCTTGCAATTGGAGATAATCTTAAGAGAAAGGAAATGCTGCAAACTCTCTGGCCAATAAATTTAGTTTCAATCTTATCTTCTATTGCTTATCTCGGTCATGGGGCTAATTTAGGTAATGGTTGTTTTATTGGGAATTATTGCCATATTGGGCCTGATGTTGTTATCGGTAAGAACACAATTATCAACAATGCAGCGATAATAGAACACGAATCTCGTATTGGTGAACATTGTCATATAGGGCCTAATGCAACTATTTCTGGACGTTGTCATATAGGGGATTTAGTTTTTATCGGAGTAGGTGCCACTATAAAAGATAAAATAACTATCTGTCCAAATGTAAAAATTGGCGCTGGGGCTACTGTGGTTCACAACATTAAAGAACCTGGTATCTATATTGGTTGTCCTGCAAAATTAATGCATAGTATTAAGAAGTAATTCTAAGTTCTATCCAATGTAAGTATATTGATGTGTTTACTTTAATTTCTATTTACAAAGGTTTTTTTATGAATATATTAATAGAAGCTAGTTGTTTTGAACCTGGTAAATCGGGCGGTATCGAAAATTTTATTTACTCATTGGTAAGAGGGTTTGCTGAAATAAAAGTGCATAAGGTCTATGTAAATATTTCACCAGGTACAAAAAGCCAATACGAAGAATTACTTAATCTTGAAAATGTAACCTTTTTGGAAGATAAAACTCAACTAATTATTAAGAATTACCACAAAAAGAGTAATATTATTAAAGCATTGGTTTCCATTTTAAATCGTATCGGGTTTTATAAAGATCTTTATTCATCACCTCGTAAATCATGGGCATTCCATTGTGAAAAGTTTGTTGATGTCGTGCTCTATCCTATGCGCTACAAAGTTGTTCACTTGAGGCGTCCATCGATCGTTGTTATTCATGACCTCCGTGATTTGGACAGGGGAGGACAGCAAGAGTTAGAAGCAGAATATTTGAAAATTGATAAGGCTCATGCACTTGTGACTTCATGGCCTCATCCATTTACATTGCTGCATAAATTTTTTCCTGAACGAATTGATGATACTTTCATGGTGCCTTTCCTCACTGATCCAATGCCTTCTGATAGCGATATTATTGCCGAACAGGAGCAGCGACAATTTCTTTATCCGGCATCCAATGGACCAGATAAAAATCATGAAGTTTTAATAAAAGCTTTAGGCCTGCTGAAAAGCTGGGGGATTGAAAAAATTAAAGTCTACTGCACAGGATTCCAATCATCTGAACGTAAGGTAATCTTAAATACGATTGCACAAGAGCTCGAAGTTACTGATTGGATTTACTTTCTCGGATTTGTACCTCGTGAAGAAATTCATCGTCTTTATAGAATATCAACAGCGGTTATCACAACAACAAGGTATGAGGCATTTAGTGGAGCAGTTCTTGAAGGGTTCTGTTATGGAAAACCTATAGCCTGCTCCCATATTGCTCCATTATCCGAACTGATTGATCAGATGCAGGTAGAAGTACGCTATTTCAACCAGGAAGATCCGGAAGATGTAGCACAAGCTATGATTGACATATTGAAAGATCGGAAACCATTTATTGAGTCATCATTGCGTGCGAGAAGAATGCTACAGAAAATTACACTTCAGAACACAGCAGCTCAGTACATCGACATACTATCCTGGATTTCTGGTAAAGCAGAAAAGCCGCAGTGGTTCCCTTTCAAATCCATTTTTAAGGATGCATAATTGTTACTATGTTAGCGTTCAATTTATATAATAGTTTACAAAATAAAAATAGATATCATTAAGATGAGAATCGGAATAACAGGAAGCAGCAGTTTTATTGGGCGAAACCTAATAGTACATCTTAAATCAATCAACCAGGTACCAATCCTGTTTTCAGGTGATATTTGTAATCCTGCAGACGTAGCTGAATTTACCAAGTCTTGCGATGTTATTTACCACCTTGCAGGTTGTAATAGGGGTGAACATAAGGACGTCTATGGAGTTAACATGATTGGCGGGGCAAACATTCTCGCAGCTGCGGCAGTACTTGGTAATCGTCACATTATTTTTCCATCAAGTAATTTTATTATCCGGCAACCCGATAATCCTTATTCGATTGGGAAAATGGCCGTTGAAAGAATGCTGAATAATATAGCTGGTTATAAGGATACCAAAGCATCAATATTTCGAATACCCAATACTTACGGCATAAACTCATTTCCATTTCATGTTTCGGTTGTGGCTACATTTTGCTGGTATGTTGCAAATAACAGGGGCGATGAGATTACAATGACAGGAGATGGATCGCAGGTGGTTGAATTTACACCTGTAAGAAATGTTATTAAGCATTTTGCTGATGCCTTAACGCAAAGCGACTCGTTTATAATTTCTGTAATCCATGGGGAAGCTATCTCAATAAAAGAATTGGCTCAGATTGTAAAAGATCCTGATAAACGGGCGAAAAATCCTGATATTGATCAGATCATAACTTTTTTTATGAATAAAATTCCACTCGATACTTATACTGCAATTCAGGTATTAGTAAGTGGTTCTACATTATCAATAGTAAAAGGTGATTCATCTGAGCCGCTCCTGTTAAACATAGATAATAAAATAGTTATTAATCCCGGATACAATCGTAGTGAATATCATAAAATAAATCAAGAGCAATATGCATATCTTGAAACAGGAAACCTGGCTATTGATATTTATGATCATATAGGTGACTACTTAAATACTATTTTACTTGAGTATAATAAAGTGGTTGCTATCCGGTTGACAGCTCATTATCAGTATAGATTTAGAAGCGTTTCCTCAACTCCAGCAGTTTTCAGTCTTTTCCATGCTAAATAATTGTTGCTGTAAATAAATTATGCAAAATCCACTTAAATATATCAAGCCTCGAATGAAATTGTATGGCCTGAAATTGGGGAATTTTATTTTTCGGTATTGGCCAGGAATGTTCAATTTCTTCAAAGTTGAAGAATTGATCAGATCAATTCCGGAGGCTGCTTACAATGATAATATAGCAAGGCATATAGTAGAATTTCACCAAATAAGAGCAACAGACATTGAGTATTATTCATTTCCAAATCAACTTCCATCATGGTTCAGAAAGGAAATGTACTATTCTGAGAGACAGATATATTCGCTCAGTGATGTAATTGTAAGCCCAAAATCAGGAGCGTGTTGTATCCCTGAATTTGGTTTTCTCGAATCATATGGGTCACTTCGCAAATGGCTTTACCATAAGCCTATAATTACATTGAAGCATAAACTAACCATTCAAGATGAAGTAACTTGTTTAAATCATACTGGGTTTGCACATTTTCTTATGGAAGAAGTGCCGAGACTTTTATGGATTTTGAAAGAAAAACCATCGATAAAATTGATTCAATACGACAATTCTCCGAAATATATTTTTGATATTTACAAAATATTACGGGACAAAAATATACTTATTAACGAGCCTTTATTGTTGCATGAGAATAGTTTTTATGCAAAACGATATACATTCACACAAGCTGAAGCATACTCAGGTTTTTGGCACAAAAGCGATATTATACTTTTACGTGATGCGTTTTTGAAGAAAACAACAGTACCTGCTGAACTAAAAATTTATGTTTCAAGAAAAAGTGCAGCACGATCTTTTGAAAATGAGCAAGAAATTGAAGCTGTGTTATATAGTCAGGGTTTTCAGATTGTAGCTTTGGAAACTTATTCGTTTAGTGACCAGGTAACATTATTCCAAAACGCCGCTGTCATTGTTGCTGCTCACGGTGCAGGCTTGGCAAACTTAGCCTGGTGTCCTAACGGTACGAAAGTGGTTGAGCTGTTCTCCCACAAGCTATTTAACGATTGCTTCGCACGCTTATGCTCACAAGTCTCAGGTAAATATTATTGTTGCCGGTCAAAAGGGAATGGTGAATGGGGTTCAATTGATACTGAAGAAATTAATGCTTTATTAAGTCAATAAAAGTGCTACGCAAAATGCACTGGTTCTTACGTTGAATCGTGTTTTACGCATTTATAAAAAGCATAACACTTTTTTAAAATTCTGATTAATGAGATTGTTTGATATATTTAAAATTCTGTATTTCTGGCGTTATCCCGGTTATACCAGGTTCATCAACCACAAATACTTTCTGCCGAGGCTCGTCGCTAAAAAAGGAGTTCAATTAGGCAGCAATGTTAGTTTCATTGGATTACCTATAGTATCGATTGTACCTGACTCGGCAATAATAATCGGTGATAATGCTGTTCTTTGCTCGAAGTCCGGACAAACTGCTTTGGGAGTAAATCATCCGATAATCCTGAGAACATTGAAGCCAAATGCCATCTTAAAAATAGGTAATGGGGTCCGCATGAGCGGTACTACAATCTGCGCAGCTAAAAGCATTATCATTGGTGACAATACTTGTATTGGCGCAAATGTGACGGTTGTAGATACGGATTTTCACTCTCTGGACCCTATAAAAAGAGCATCTGAGCAGGATCAGGAATATGCGATTGATGCAGCTGTTGAAATTGGACCTAATGTATTTGTAGGAATGGGCTGCTATATTCTTAAGGGTGTAATTATTGGTGAAGGATCTATAATTGGTGCAGGTTCAGTTGTAACAAAGAATATCCCAGCTTTTGCTATAGCCGCGGGAAATCCGGCAAAGGTATTGGATGCCATTTCTGGGCATAACTTAAAAAATGAGCAGGGATAGTTAAATGGTAAAAAAAAGAATTCTTTATATACACCATGGCAGTAGTCATGGAGGTGCTCCTATGAGCCTTCTTTCGCTTCTTAATTATCTTGATAGAAGCAGATATGAACCAATTGTCTGTAGTAGTGAAAATAATGCTGAAGTATTGGAGTTTTTTGCCGGTTACGGTTATCAGACCTGTGCATGCCGATTGCAACGATTTGATCATACGACGGGAGGTTCATATAATCTCCTTACATTTGCCGGTTGGCACCAACTTTTCAGATGGTACAAGGATTTTGGAGATGCAAAGTTACGATTGAAAGAACTTCTTGTGAACTTGCAACCGGATATGGTTCATTTTAATTCGCTTACTCTGGCTCCCTATGCCCGCGTATCTTCCTCCATGGGAATTCCGAGTATAGTACATGTTCGTGAGCCAGTTCTAAAAGGGCTCTTTGGATTCCGGCGGAAATGGCTGGAACACAATCTCAAC
>DATCMY010000544.1:0-6041 GCA_036565505.1 Hanamia sp. | reverse complement strand
CATAAAGTTGCTTATCGAGCCTCCGTTACCGTGTATCATAAGTAAAGGCGCCCCAGCGCCATAGGTTTCAAAATACATATTAAAACCTCTTATTTTTATGTAGCGCCCCACTTTAGCATTATTACCAATTTTTGTGGTGTCGATAGAAGAAGATTGAGCGGAAGCAAATAGACCAAGAGTTGTCGCTATTGCCAAAAGAAATAGTGCTTTTATAGTTTTCATCCTACAAATTTAAAGAATCAGGTTTAGCTAAATGCATTATACGTAAATATTAATTACCGAACCGGTTCGGAGGAGGTTGATGGTTCATGGCAGAAGCCATGCGAACCGTCATTGAAAGATGTTATTCGTATTATCAATAATCAATTGTCAATTAACGGTCTGCAGTTGCAGCATATTGAGTGGTCGATGAATACCCTCCTGATTTAAAACTTTTTAATATCCTCAATTTAAAAAGATTTTAAAACCATGGACGGTGGATTGAAAATTAATTATTAGCGCTCTTTAAAAAGTCTATAATCTTGTCCATCTCGGGTTTTATAATATTTGTTCTTACCTGCATATGCATGCCCACCACTTCCCAATTATCATTATTGAATTCGCCGGGTCCGGGAGCGTTATGACACCGCGAACAGTTCTCGCCCCATAATTGTGCACCTGATTTATCTGCTACTTTTTTTGATACAGAACAACTATTGAGCAAAAGTGATGAAAGGGTAATAACTATTATTGTTAAGACAGATATTAATATTGATTTTTTCATAATAATTTTTTTAAGGGCTTAAAAACCAAATACAAACTGGGCATTAAATACTGAGGGATTGTCTTTTTGTTTTACATAACAAAATTTTACAAGGCAGTTCCACTTTAACCAATAGTCAAGCGCCAATTCTACCTTTTCGTCGTTGGTTCCGCCCCATGGAGCGCCACTTGGCCTGTTGAAATAAGAATACCGTCCGGCAAGTTCAAGGTTACTTATAAATTTGTTGTCTACATGAGCGGGCCTTATCGTGGCACATGCATAATAGGAAGTGGGAGCATCATAAAAACTAAAATCTTCATTAGCCCCATTTTTATAAGTTGCATTACCTACTTTCTGATGTTTCCATTCGCCAATAATACGTATGTCACTCTTAAGCGCAGTAAGATGTCCAAGGTAATTAAGATCGATTGCCTGCATCACTACGCCTACATTTTGATAAGGTGTTCCTTCCTCTCCTGTTTTTGATTTAGACTGGAAAGAATAACCAATTTCAAGACTGGAATTCTGGAAGGGCAGTATAGCAATTCGGCCACCTATAGCAGAAGATTTATTATTGGAAGTATAGGCTTCGTAATCGAATTGCCCGGCATTAAGGGTGTCAGTTTGTAATTGCGGGCCATTTGAAATGTAGAAATCATAATTGATTTTTATATCTCCAAAAGGAAGCCCTCCTTCAGCGCCAATACCTGTTTCATTCATGGCTCCAATTCCTCCGTCACCAAAACCTGCTGGGTCAGAAGCAAAGCGGTTGAGAAATGCTTCTCCTCCTCTGCCGCGATAGGCGCCAAACTTTGGCAAAAACCTTCCCGCATGTACAATAAGATAAGGATTTACCATATAGCA
This sequence comes from Hanamia sp., assembly GCA_036565505.1. Lineage (GTDB taxonomy): Bacteria > Bacteroidota > Bacteroidia > Chitinophagales > Chitinophagaceae > Ginsengibacter. Next base: position 4,435 of record DATCMY010000544.1, on the reverse strand, counting down.
CATATTGGCATATTCTAAACCTAAGTTTGCAGTGCCTTCACCGGTTTCAATTTCAATTTCTGCTTCGGCAAAAAGTTTATCAGATATTTTCCAGAGAAAAATAGGTTTGAAACTTACATCTCCAAATGAAGATTGTCCTTTTGTTGCAGTGTAGGTAGCTTCAGCATTTCCAAAAATGGCAAATTTATTTTGGCCAACGGAATGTGAGGAATTTGTTTGATCAGCTAAAGGATTGACAGTATCCGTTGTGGAATCTGGTTGTGTATCTAAAGTAGTGGCAGTATTCGTTGTGGTATCTGATTTTGTATCTAAAGCATTGGCTACAACAGGTGTAGAATCTTTTTTAGATTCCCCGGTTTTTACTTCAATATTCGGGGTATCTTTATGGGCCATCACCATTTCGTGTTTGGGCACTACTTTGGCGGGTACATTATTGGCTTTAACAGTTGTGGTTTTAGTTGGTCTTTTTACGGCTGCCAGGGTGCGAATATAATTTACCAGTTCCCAGCGTTGTTTTTCGGAAAGAACATTTTTATAAGTTGGCATGGGGTTGCGTCCTGTCGAAATCATCCAGTACAATCCCCCATCAGTATGATGTTGCACCATTTCTGAAGTGTGATTTGCAGGTTTCGGATTCAATGCCGCTGCAGCCACTCCATCCCCCTTTCCTTTCATCCCATGGCAAGGGGTACAGTAAGATGTGTAAAGTACTTTTGCATCTTTCAATACCGCCGTATTACCCGCTAAAGGATTTTTTAAATTATCAGCAGATGAAGGAGGAGTCCACATTTTGCTTTGAGCTGTTGCTTCTTTGCTTATAAAAAATGAAATGAAAATGATGATAGCAGAAAAGAAAAAGATTCTGTTAATTGGTTTTTCATTAGTAAATGTTATGTTCATTTTGTTCTATTTTTGGGCTTACCCCTGGTAAATTTTTAATACAAGGAATAATTAAGTCCAACATTCAAGCCACATAGGCTCCATATTATTTTTATTATTTTATCATCCCACTTATTTCTAAAAGAACCGCATCCACATCGCATTATTGACCTGATATTGTCTTGAGCGCTTTATTTTTTCAATTGAAAAATCCAGGTTGCGCTACGATAAATATCTCATAACGGGAAATCACAATCTCATTATGAGATTTATTAATTACAAAATAGGATAGTGCTTTTATGACTTAAGGGTTGATGGACCATAATTCTAAAACCGCAGCTGGTCATCGCCGGCCAATAAATGGTACAACAGGCAGGTTTACCTGAATTGAAGCCTATTTCTTTATGAAAAATAAATATTCAAAAATCAAGAAGAAGAAATAAAAGAGTTGGTTTTTATAAAGCGACGAACGGCATGAGTCAGAATCAGGTGATGCCGTACCTTACCCTGCACACAAACCAACATTGGCAAAAATTTATTGCGTTCTGGTTACCTTAAGGAAATCATTTGAGATGGTAGCCGCCACAATGCCTGAGGTATCCTTATTCTTAAAATGCATGCTTACGTGAAATTGGCAGATATAATATTTTTCCATTACCTCGGGATAATAAATTACATCTTTTATTTTATACTCTACGCCCGGTTGTAATGTTTTATGCAGATAATCATTCATTGTTGATATCAGTTTCTTTTGCAAGGTAGTTCTCGACAACACTTTAGGTTTGCACCCTGCACCAAGTACCAACAATAGGATAAAAGAGAAAAAATATTTCATGCTACTTTTTACCATAAAAATAATTAATAAGCGGAACTTTTTTACATCCACATTTGTCAAAAGGAATATTTCTCAAAAGTTGGAATTATATCCATTTCATTTACCTCAAAAGACTACCTGCCCAAAATGGACTTGAATGCAAAAAGAAGAAAAAAAATATAACTATTCTTTGCAGCTCTCCTTACTCTTTAAATAATTTTTAAGATTGGTTGATTTATAAGTATCAAGATCATTAAATCTCTGAATAGCCGAATCATCTACCATTTCAACAGAATCGGTGGCTTTAGCAATGGGCCTTATATATTTTTTACCTAAGGTATAAGGGAAAACGTAGGAATTGTAGATCGTTCCTTTATAAGTTGATTTTATATTTTTAGTCAAAAAATCATTTTCAAAAACAAGTCCTGTATCTTTTGCTTTGCCTATCATCCATTGCAGGGTAATATCACTCAGGCTTTCGTCAGGGTATCCACCGCCAATATTGGAATGCACCCCCGGGAACCATCTTTGCTCAAGTACCTGGGGCGTTGATCTTTTTACTACATCCTTGCTTTGGTTCCATAAAGTAGGTTGAAAGTTTTTTCTTCTTTCATCAATAGAAAGAGCATGGAAAGCATTATCAATAATACTACTTAACGTAGTATCATGAAATGCATATTTCCGTTTATTAATAACCTGGAATGCATTCAATGGAATCCCTAATGAACCGACGGTATCCCAAACGCCAATGAATTTAATATTTGAAATTTCATAACTGTTTTGCGCCTTAAAATTTTGCGCTATTTCAGATTTAGGCACTGTAGCATCTGTTCTGTCTCTGTAAATATTATAGGCTTCCTGTATAAGAGAGAGATCATTATTTTTAAGAATACCACAATTACGAATTAATCCTGCAAGGCTTCTTGCGGTATAGGCTCCGCGACTAAAGCCAAATAAATAAATTTCATCGCCGGGTTCATAATTCTACATGATAAATTTGTAACTACTCAGGATGTTTTCATCAATACCTTTGCCTGTTGCACCATTCATAACTCTTGTCCACCAGTTTCCTTTCGCACCTATTCCTTCATTATAATATTTCAGTTGGTAAACCTGGTTTTGGGTATCGTACTTACTTATTGCTTCAAAAATCTTTTGAACATTAGTACGAACCAGCTTGCCTTTGTCTGCGACACCAGGCCTGTTCCATGTTCCGTCAGAGCAGGTAATAATCCGTTTCATTAAACCCCTTTTTTTAATTATATAATAAAATGAAAACATACAAAGCATCAATTCTAATCCTTTCTTTTGAGCGCATTTTTCTTATAACGCGGATGATTGATCATTCAATCAACAATACTAATTTATGATATTAAATCAATAAGCTTGAATTGTTTTTTAACCCTCATGTAAAAAAAATTATGAATGATATCTTATTCCGTGATTGGTATCCTCACCAACCTCTCACCGGGCAATTCACAAATGTTGATTGCAGCAATAGTTAATTTGATTTTGCCAAGTCCCGGATGGGCTTTTGGGGGTTAGAAATTCCGGCACAAAGCAGGAAACGTTCCTTCCGGAACGCCTGGTGCTTTTTAATTAATCAGCTATCCATAGAATGTACTTACGGCACAAGAAAAAGTAATAACTGAAGGTTGATGGTTAATGTTTGATTACATTATCAATTGTCAATTAACCGGAAGTCTCTGTACTATGAAGTGGTCTCCATGCATTGTGAATACCGGGAAATTTATTTTCAATCCAGATGAAAGAATTAGTAAATTGCAATAATGCCAACAGCGCTATTAGAACATGCGTTTCGCTTCTTTTTTTATAGTAACGAAAATGATGAACCTATGCATGTGCATATTGTAAAAGGGGGAGCCGAAGGAGAAATATGGATTCTCCCTGTTATTAAAGTTGCTTATATGCATGGTTTTACAGCTAAAGAAGAGCGCCAAATAATGGAAATTGTATTTGCAAAAATTGAAATTTTAAAACAAAAATGGAATGAACACTTCGCATAACACATATGACTCAATCGAAAACCTCATTTATAATGAGGGGTTAAAGATAAAGTCTTTAGAAATTAGTCCAAAACTTGACAAAATGTTAATTCATTTGACCAATAATCACACTTTTGTCGTTCCGACTTCATTATATAAAGGCTTAAGAAATGCTTCCGCTAAACGATTAAAACATTTTGAATTGATTGGCAGTGGAACAGGTATTCATTGGCCTGATTTAGATGAAGATCTTAGCTTAAAAGGATTCCTAAATGAATTTTTGAGACAAAAAGTTAAAACAGAAGGAGAACTTATTATTTCATAGCAGTAATTTAATAACAAATTGCTGTTTTATTTTTCTACTCAACCTGCATTATCTAATTCTAAAAAAGCTTACTGCCAAAACGCTAATCTGTTTTGATCAGATAAGAATTTAGCCCTTTTGTAATATGCAGCGTTCCTCATACATCGGGGTTTCACGTAAACATTATTTTAATTTATAGAAATTGAAGTGAAAACCCCGCCTCTCTGCCTCTCTGCCTCTTGCATCTTTGCCCCTTGCCCCTTGCCTCTTGCCTCTTGCCTCTTTGCCCCTTGCCTCTTCCCTATTATCTATCTACCAAACCAGCGCACGCAAACTATCAGCTACATACATTTTATCACCTGGCACTACATTATAGGCTTTATAAAATGCTGGTATATCCGAAAGCGGATTGTTCACTCTATACATCGGTAA
>DATCMY010000543.1:0-3100 GCA_036565505.1 Hanamia sp. | reverse complement strand
ATAATAAGCTGGAGAGCGCCAGAAGACAGTAGCGAAATTGCCGGATATTATATTTTCAGAAACGGAAAATTAGTGGCTAATATTCAAACAGAAAACAGAAGGAGAAACCTGTTCCGAAATACGTATTTTGAAAATTCGTATTTAAAAAAAGGAGTATATAAATACGAAGTATGCGCTTACTCATTCACAGGAACAACTACCTTAAAAATGAATGTTGAATCTGAAATTAATTAAACATTATCAAAATATACACCTACATAAATTAATTTAAAGGTGAAAAGAATTATTGTGGCACTTATATGGATTCATTGTGCTGTTATGGCTTTCGCAGTTAACACGAGGTATTACTAGTGGAAAAAGCGAATAAACGTTATTGAGATAAAAAAAGGACGGTGCTAGCGGGATAAGGGTATCCAAGGTACCCATTAGGATAAGGTTATTTGAGTTTCTTCGGGCCTTCTACTTGCCAAGGAGGTTATTTATTAGGGCGTTCCATTTTTTTGAATGCATAGATTTAGATAAGGAGTACTATGAATTTGGTCATTTAGATAAGCGAGAATGAATTCCGGAAAGAGTCCTTATTCGATTTTAAAAATAATGTGTTAGAAATTGTTTAAAGCAGAAAATGAAAAAAGTTTGATTTAATTAAAATTTTTGTACATGAAAAAAGCAGTATTGATTTTTGGGTGGATAATATTGATTAGTATAAATAACGCCTACACCCAGCAACCTGATTTTCAGGGGGATCTTAAGGAATTGTTTAAAGGGCCTTCTGTTTCTTCCGGAAATGAACACTGGTTGAGCATAATGAATAAATGGCGGGTTGCTGAGAAAAAATCTTTAAATTATCATGATTCTCTCTATTTGAAAAAGGGATTGAGCTGGACGAAAAAGATTTTTATCTATGCGCAGATGATGGCAGAGGACAGGTATTTCTATGATCCTATTCAGCAGAAATATACAGTAGACCGTTATCTCAACGATGTAAAAAGGCGGTATGGAGGCCTGGATGCCGTGCTTATCTGGCCTACCTATCCTAATATCGGCATTGATAACCGGAATCAATTTGACCTGCTAGCTGATATGCCGGGAGGATTAGCGGGTGTCAGGAAGATGGTACAGGATTTTAAAAAGAGAGGAGTAAGAGTTTTCTTTCCTATTATGATTTGGGATAAGGGTACCCGTGATATTGGCATGCCCATGCCCCTTGCCATTGTAAGTGAAATGAAAAGTATTGGTGCAGATGGATTGAATGGAGACACCATGTTTGGAGTCTCCCTAGATTTTCTTAAAGCTATTGATACTTTAAATTACCCCATAGCATTACAACCGGAAGTAGCCATCAATGATCTAAAGATGGTCGAATGGAACCAAATGAGTTGGGGATATTTTTGGAATTATGGATATGTGCCAGGGGTAAGCGTGTACAAATGGTTTGAGCCGAAACATCAGGTGCAAGTGACTAATCGTTGGATGATCGATAAAACTAATGATCTGCAATATGCTTTCTTTAATGGTATCGGTTATAACGCCTGGGAAAATATATGGGGAGTTTGGAATAAGGTTCCGGATCGATATGCAGCAGCTATTCGTAGAATAGCTACTATTTATCGCCAGTTCCCATTATTGTGGAGTAGTTCTGAATGGCAACCGTATATTCCGACAATTCAAAAGGGAATTTTTGCATCTGTATTTCCAGGGGCAGATCAACGAATATACACACTAGTGAACAGGGATAGTACCGATAAAAAGGGAAGGCAAATAGAACTTCCTTACCAAAAGGGTATAAAATACTTTGATGTTTGGAAAGGGAAAGTACTTATTCCCAGAAAAGTGGAGGACCATATTTACCTGAATTTTCCAATAGAAGGTTTTGGATTTGGAGCTATTCTGGCAATAAAATCTTATTCAGTAAATAGGAGGTTAAAAAATTTTTTGAACAGGATGCAGGTAATTGCAAAAAAGCCACTAAAATCATATTCTACTGCCTGGGCGCCATTGCAACAGCATATAGTTCCGATTCAAAAATCAATAGCTCACCAGAATACACCGGAGGGAATGGTATTGATACCCGGGACGAAAGGTTATGTTTTTAAATCAAAAGGAGTAATGATTGAAGGCAATGAACTTCCTTCCGCAATCGGTGTGCAACATCCCTGGGAAAAGCATCCATCCCGGTCACAAAGGCATTTTATGAATATTGCGTCCTTTTTTATAGACCGATACCCTGTGACTAATAAGCAGTTTAAACAATTTGTCGATGAAACAAAATATCATCCGAAAGATGACCATAATTTTCTGAAAGATTGGCAAAATGGTAGTTATTTGCCAGGATGGGAAGAAAAGCCGGTTACCTGGGTTTCGATAGAAGATGCAAGGGCTTATGCAGCCTGGGCCGGCAAAAGGCTACCTCATGAATGGGAATGGGAATATGCCGGGCAGGGTGTTGATGGGAACCTTTATCCTTGGGGAAATAAGATGGATAGCTCCATGATACCTCAGCCTGACACCACCCGCAACATGCATTGTCCTTTCAATGTCACTACATTTCCTAAGGGAATTAGTCAATTTGGTGTATTAGATATGGTAGGGAATGTTTGGCAATGGACAGATGAATATTCAGATTTACATACACGTTACTCCATTTTAAAGGGTGCAAGCTACTATCGGCCCCAAAGCTCTAATTGGTATTTCCCCCAGGCATATGAATTGAATAAATACGCAAAATATCTTTTAATGTCACCCGGTAAAGATAGGTCTGGTACCATTGGGTTTCGTTGTGTGGCTGATACGGATCATACAGTTAAAAGAGGGACTACTGTCAATTAATAGAAAAAATGATTGTAACAATTTTTATTGTTCCTTTTAAATATACAAGTCAAACCGGAGGAAACATAAAAGTTTGGATGACATTGAATCTAACAGATAAATTAAAAGAAAATAATCAATGAAAAGAATTTTTGTTGTAGGCAGTGCCAATACCGACATGGTTGTAAAAGCTTCAAAACTTCCCGGACCCGGTGAAACCATATTGGGCGGCACTTTCTTTATGAATGCCGGCGGCAAAGGAGCTAACCAGGCGGTTGCTGCTGCGAGATTA
>DATCMY010000542.1:0-23456 GCA_036565505.1 Hanamia sp. | reverse complement strand
TACCACAGTAGCTGTCATCATTATTGGCGGTGTCGCTGAACATCGTATTGCAAAAAGCCCCGGTCTTAAATGATCAGGGCTCTTTTATTTTCTTTCAACTGGTTTTTAATTCAGGGGCTTTCTTCAATACGCATAATGTTGTATGCAGGTTTTCATGTCTACCGTAGTCGCAATAAAGTTATTACTGTAGAAGTCAAATCTGTATCTTCCTGCTTGAACCTGCTAATGTCAATAATTTTAAAACTGTCCATAAGTTTATTGTTATTGAAAACTGATAATGTAAGGTAGTTGTCAGCGGAAAACACTTTTAAGTCAAAATGGTCATTGTCTTTTGTTGCAGAAGCAGATGTCGGTTCTTTGCATAACTGAAGTCTGGTCGAAATAAATTTGTCTGTTTTATAGAAAGTCCAACCAACATAGTCGCAACAATTAACAAGTTTATGATTGTGATAAGAATTACTCATTAGTCGTAAAGTGTCACTTAAATAAAATGAACTGTCCTCGTTGCAAATAAGCCATGGATTGGAAGGAATGCTTATTTTCTTTTTGTCTGTCTGTGAAATGGATTTTTTAAATAGTCGGTAAACATCTTTTTCCGAATAAATCTTTGTCTGTCCAAAAGAACAAACTGAAAATAGTAAAAAAGGTATGAAGAGATATCTTGTCATGTCGCTCCTTGTAGTTAGGGTGTCGGTCAACTTGCATACAACGTTTTACGGCTTGCAGCAGGTGGGGAAATAGAATTCCTTCTGCCCGAACCACTGCCAAATTTATAATAAAAAGCTCAGTGTTTATTCTATCGCTCAATAGAGTTTTTTCAGCCGGAACTACCCCTCAATAATGTTACAAATGCTCATTGTTATTCCTTCAGCCACACTTGCTGCAAACCGATGTAAGCGGTAGTTTTGGTCAGTATATTAGTCCGATTCAAAGGTAAAAGTGTCTCCATATTTTTCATTACATTTTCTGAAAAATTGTTTAGGTAATCCGTTCTTTAGATTAATTACTGTTCTTAAATTTTTGTCACAATCGCTGCCACTATTATTAAAAATGAGTCTCCCGTTTTGTAGTTTACCTGGAAGAAATTCATCAGTCGTCAGGTAATAATTTCCAACATATTGATTCAGGTCATTAAAGATTAAAATTCGTGATGTTGCTCTTTGGGAAAGTCCCCAAATAAAAATGCTGTTTACGATTTTGAAAGTCTTGCCAGATTTCGTGGTTACTTGTCCTAAATATTTTAAATGCGTTTCTGTCTGTCCCTTCTTTTCCCAATTGCCAAATACAAATTCGCTATCAATAATACTTTTTTGTAAAACTTGTAGTCGGATATTTTGGTCATTAACTTGTCCATTTGCAACCTTAAGCCCAACCGTTAAAGTAAAGGTTAGAAATATTTTGATTGAAAATGTTCGCATAAAATTACCGCTTACACTTAGCATTTATGTTATAAGATGTAATAGTACAAAAAAAATCAGTATTCATTATCAATTATTTAGCGTTAGATATTTTGTATTGTTATTAGTACAATCGGATTTACGCATTTTTTTAATATGTTTCCTTTTTTAGAATGGTAATGGTTCATCAATATCATTTTCTACCTCACTTTGCTCAATTTTTGTTTTCTTATCCAGCAGAATTACCTGGTCGGCTACTACTTCGGTTATATATTTTTTCTGGCCTTCTTTGTCTTCAAAGTTGCGATTACGCAATTTCCCTTCTACATATAGCAGGCTTCCTTTGTGTATATATTGATGGGCAAATGTTGCAAGGCTTCGCCAGGCAATTATCGAATGCCATTCTGTTTTGGTTTGGGTTTCTCCATTTTTTAACCGGTAGCTTTCCGTAGTGGCAATAGTAAGTTTTGCCACAGGGGTTCCATCCTGCAATGTTTTATATTCCGGATCCTTGCCCGTGTTTCCTATTAATATTACTTTGTTGATTCCTTTCATTTTTTCTTTATCTTTTATTTTATTGAAATGAGCTTTACCATTTTTTAAAGCCTTTTACCAATCTATCTCTTCCTTCTTCCAAAGATCATCAAACGGGCTTACAATATTTACCAACTGTTGCTTGCTCACATGTAAATATCGTTCGGTTGTTTTAATATTAAAATGCCCAAGTAAATCTTTTATATATTTTATATCGGTTCCTTTATCGAGCAGGTGAGTTGCAAAACTGTGTCGCAAACTATGTATGCCTACCTCTTTTCCTATGCCTGCTTTATGCTTCGCGGTTGAAAATATTTGTTGCACCGTGCGGGTAGGATATGCAGTAAAAGTTTGCTCCGATTCAAATAAATATATTTTTGGTCGTGGTTTGTATTCAAGCAGGTATTTCCTTAAAATATCTAATAACAACGGACTTAAATTGACGTACCGATCTTTTTTGCCTTTTGCCCTCTCAATAAATATTTGCATTCGCTGGCTATCTATATTGCATATTTTTAAATTAACAATCTCACTTACACGCAACCCCGCACTATAAGCGGTAAATAACATGGCTTTATGTTTTTTATTCACCAATGCATTAAATAATCTTATTAGTTCTGTTTCATTTAAAAGTTTTGGAAGTATCAATGGCTTTTTTGGCCTGGGTATTTCCCGAAAGAATTTTTCTCTTTTTAATACTTGTTCATAATAGAACTTAAGGCTGTTCATTCTACTATGTAAAGTATTTTCTGATAGTTTTAAAGTAGTATGGCAATACTGTAAATAATCTTTTATCCGGTCAGTACTAAACTCATAAGCGGGTAAATTTTTAACCGTATTTAGAAATTGCATGAACTCATTTGTATAGGTACGAATGGTGGATGGGCTGTATCCTTTTAAAACTAATTGTTGATTAAATTTTTGAAGCGCTTCCGCATTTTCTTCGCTTAATTGATGTTTTAAATTGGCTGGCGGTGCGGGTTTCGATTGTATTACTGGAGTTTTTTTAGCGGCCGCATTGGCTACTTCCTGATGTTGAATTGATTTAGGCGCAAGGGGTTTACTTATTTTCTTTTCAATAACAAACGCTTTCAAAGCATCCGTTTCCAAAATGGCTTTGCCTGATAATGCCCGGGCAAGCTGTCCATAATTTTGTTGTGTATAAAGCACATACCAGCATTTATGGGTACGGCTCCATCGTGCCTCCGCTTGTTTTTGAATATAATGTTGCAGGTTGGCATTCTGCGCAAAATAAATGCCTATACATTGCTGCCCCCGATGTTGCAGTGGCTTTAATACTACTGTTTCCATTCAATGAATATAATCCTTTTCTCCTTTTTTGATAGAAAAATACTGTGATTACCTAAGAATATATAAATAGAAAAATAGAATTGCTTTAATATGAAATTGAGGTTTAGGCTGAAGTTTAGCCAACTCTGTTTATTAAGTGGAACCAACCTTTGATAACTCAATTTTAATAGTTAAATTACGTTTAATCATATTTGTTATTTACTTCCTTTATCCTCTTCCCTTATTCAAACCCCGGCATCTTTCAACCAGGTTACTCTATTATATATACAACAGGCCCGTCATTACTAAAAGGCCAGCTATTTATTGCTTTAAAACATAGATTTGTATTTACAATTCTACCCATTAATCCATCTCTCTTTCCGAATTTCCAATAGACTTAATCTGGGTCATTTCCCCAATTTCCTCGCAGACATAGCCCATTGTTCGTCGTACATAGCCCATTGTTCGTCGTACAAAGCCTGTTTTTCCTAAAATAAATCCTTTGTTCGTCAAGCATGACCCATTGTTCGTGATACAATGCCCATTGTTCGCGGTACAATGCCCATTGTTCGTCAAACAAAATCATTTTTCTGTTCTCTAAAAATGGGTATTCAGCCATTCCGGCGATTCCCAAAAAAGGGTTTTTCGACCTTTTTTAGGAGCATTGTACCAATTCCTGTAAAAATATTTTTAAAAATTTGGTGTCAAAACCGCACATATTTCGTCAAATGGCGTCATCGCTCTCAAAACGAAAAAATCTGCACAACTTTTTACAATAAAGTTTGTTTTAATAGCACACCACAGGTAGTGGTTTAAAAAACAATTTTTATGAAACAGTTACAAAAACTCCGGATCAACTTCAGCAAGTACACAGATGCTAATCTTGATTTGATCACGGCATTTATCCTTATCTGCATGACAGGTAATCCCTATTTTTTAAATCCGGTTCCCCCGCTGGCAGAGATTCAGGCAGCTCTTGTAAAATACAGGGCGGCGCTGGAGAGTGCTAAAACAAGGGCGTCTTTAAGCGTTGCGGAAAAGAACGAAGCCCGGCAGGAATTAGAAGGCCTTTTAAAAGACCTTGGGCTTTTTATTATGTCAGCAGCCAAAGGCAACCTTGCCGTTCTAGTGAGCAGTGGTTACCCGCTTACCAAGGTGCCCGAGCCGCGCATCATTACTAATCCCGGCTATGTTTTCCTGCAAAAAGGGATCAGTTCCGGGCTGCTGGAAGCTTCTGTAAAACCTGAGAAGCCCGCAGCCAGCTACTTGTACCAGATATGCAGTACCGACCCGGAATCGGGAACGGAACCAGTGTGGATTAGCTATGTAGCCACCAGCGGCAAGTATGTATTTACTAACCTGCAACCCGGCAAAAAGTATTGGGTACGCATAGCTGCTGTAGGTGCCAGAGGCCAGGTAGCGTATAGCGGCATCTTCTCCGAATTTGTACTTTAATTACTTCTTATTTTCGATGTGGCCCGTGGGCTGTTACTGTAAAAGGTAGCGGCCCTTTTTTTTTTGTTGATGGTTGAAGGTTGATGGTTGATGGTTGATGGTTGATGGTTGAAGGTTGAAGGTTGAAGCACTCTTGCCTCTTGCCCTTCTTTATCTTCATATTGCCGGTGGCGTAGTTTGCCTTCTATATAAAGCAAGCTGCCTTTATGAATATATTGATTGGCAAATGTGGCAAGGCCGCGCCATACTATTACCGGGTGCCATTCTGTATTGGTGGTTGTTTCGCCATTTTTTTGCCGGTAAGTTTCGGCAATAGCAATCGTTAGTTTGGCTACCGGGGTTCCATCCTCAAGGGTTTTGTATTCAGGATCTTTACCGGTATTTCCTATTAATACTATACCGATTATACCAGCAAATAGTCCAGTGCCTTTTTCTATCGGCATAATACCATCTAAGATTTCAACGTAGTCCTTTGGACTACTTATTAAATCAAGATGGTATTACTTATTTTTATTTAGAAAACAAGAGATTATGTTGATAGAAAGAACATCCAGGGAAGTAATTATTCGCTTACCTGCTTCAGTGGACACAACCGAACTGCAATGTCTTGTTGACTATCTTACGTATAAGGAAGCAAAGCAAATTCAAAGGCGACACAAGAACAGGTTGACACATTGGATGTATTAAATGAATAGCATTAGGAATTCAACTATTGCACAATTGCTTTTGCTGTAAACATACCGCTGTAATACTTGCGGTAACCATATCCTAAGAGCAGGTTGGGCACCATTAATGTAACACCCATTAGCCAGCCTGACGGCACCAAAATGGTGTGAAATAATAATACATTTAAACTGATAGGGAAAAGTACAACCGCAAAGAATGGGGCATACCGGTTAAATAGCAAAGATAATCCCCCGGTTATTTGAATTACTTTTAGCATGGGATAAAAATAACCAATACCCTTAAGCCCTGCAATAAAGGCCCCGGTTTTACCTATATGAAGTGGCTGATACGGTATAAAACGCAGGAAATAATCAAGCCCGAACACCAGGTAAATAAACCCAAGCAGGATGCGGGAAATTAATACTGTAATTTTCATAAAGAATCTTTGTTAGTTTAATTGATTCAAAATTGAGCAATTAAAATTACAATTCCTTACAACACTCAAGAACGGTCGGTGGAGACACCGACCACGGGAGTAAAAAGACATGTCTTGTCCTAAATTACTCCTTGTCCTAAAATAGGTTGACTTCAAATATTCCAAAAACACCTATACCTGCCCGTTACGCTTCCACATAACTCTCTACCGGCTCACAGGTACAAATCAAATTCCTGTCTCCATAAGTATTATTAACACGGCTTACCGTAGGCCAGAATTTATTTTCTTTTAAATAAGGCAATGGAAATGCCGCTTTGCTGCGGGAGTAGGAATGTTTCCATTCATCTTCGGTAATTATTGATAAAGTGTGAGGCGCATTTTTCAACACATTATCTTTTGCATCTGCTGCGCCGTTTTCAATACTTTTTATTTCTTCATAAATAGAATCCAGTGCATCGCAAAACCTGTCAAGTTCTTGTTTATTTTCACTTTCCGTAGGTTCTATCATAATGGTTCCTGCTACGGGAAAGCTAAGTGTAGGCGCATGAAAGCCATAATCCATCAGCCTTTTGGCTACATCTTCCGCTTCTACACCGGCACTGTTTTTAAATGGGCGCAGGTCGACAATAAATTCATGAGCGCAGGTGCCGCCTTTTCCTGTAAATAATATTTTAAAATTATTTTTCAAACGGGCCTTCATGTAATTGGCATTCAGTATGGCGTATTTGGTCGCCTTTTTCAAACCGCTTTCGCCCAGCATTTTTATATAAGCATAGCTGATCAATAATATACTTGCAGAACCAAATTGCGCAGCGCTAACAGAGCCCGTATTATTTTTCCCGGGTAAGAACGGCGCTAATTTTTCATTCACACAAATTGGCCCCATGCCAGGTCCGCCGCCACCATGCGGAATTGCAAATGTTTTATGAAGATTTAAATGACAAACATCTGCCCCGATAAATCCGGGCGAGGTTAACCCCACCTGCGCATTCATATTGGCGCCATCCATATATACCAATCCTCCATTTTCATGAACGATGTCGCAAATTTCTTTAATGCCTTCTTCAAATACCCCATGTGTTGACGGATAAGTAACCATCAAACCTGCCAATGAGTCTTTATTTTTTTCTGCCTGCAACCTGAGATCCTCTAAATCAATATTCCCTTCTTCATCACATTTGGTAACTATTACTTTAAAGCCGGCCATCACCGCAGAGGCCGGATTGGTACCATGGGCAGAGATCGGAATCAGGATCACATTTCTTTGTGTTTCATTTTTGCTTTCATGGTATCTCCTGATGGAAAGCAAACCTGCATATTCGCCCTGGGCACCACTGTTAGGCTGTAAGCTGCATGCAGAAAAACCGGTAATTGCACTCAGTAATTTTTCAAGGTCTTTGATCATATATTGATAACCTTCTGTCTGACCGGAAGGAGCGAATGGATGAATCCTGCTGAATTCGGGCCAGCTCACCGGAATCAATTCTGTAGCTGCATTTAATTTCATGGTGCATGATCCCAAAGCGATCATCGAATGAGTAAGCGACAGATCTTTATTCTCCAGCATTTTTAAATAGCGCATCATTTCTGTTTCGCTATGATACTTATTAAAAACAGGATGCCCTAAAAAAGCAGAGGTCCTCAGCAATGAATCCGGAATATTATTTAAATCAGTTTCATTCTCAAAAGTGATGGCAGATGTATCCACATTATTGGCAGAATTAAATACATCCAAAATCTGGAGTACATCATTTTTTGTTGATGTTTCATCAAGAGAAATAGTAACTAAATTTTGGGAAGGAAAATAAAAATTCATTTCATTTGACTGCGAAATTTCTTTTACTTTTTCTTCATTATTTATTTTGAAAGTGAGCGTGTCAAAATAATATTTATTCACCAGCTCATATCCACTTTCTTCCAAATGCTCAGCAAGCGTTTGAGTTAATAAGGTAATTCTTTTAGCAATATTTTTCAACCCTTCAGCGCCATGATACACCGCATACATAGCGGCCATATTGGCTAACAAAGCTTGTGCAGTGCAAATATTGGAAGTAGCTTTTTCACGGCGAATGTGTTGCTCTCTTGTTTGCAAAGCCATCCGGAGGCAACGGTTGTTTTGCGCATCTACGCTAATACCAATTATTCTACCGGGAATATTTCTTTTAAATTCATCTTTTGTTGCAAAAAAAGCAGCATGCGGACCACCGAATCCCATGGGTACGCCAAAGCGTTGGGTAGAACCAATGGCCACATCGGCACCCAATTCTCCGGGAGGAGTGAGCAGGGTAAGCGCCAGCAAATCGGTAGCCATTATTACCTGTGCATTTACTGTATGGGCACTCTCAATAAAACTTCTATGGTCTTCAATATTTCCTTCACTATCCGGGTATTGAACGATGGCGCCAAAATAAGTATCATCTAATTTTGCCTTCTTAAAATTTCCAAAAACCAATTCAATGCCTACTGGTTTTGCTCTTGTGGTTAAGACATCTTTTGTTTGCTGAAATATTTTTTCATCAATAAAAAACTTTCCTGAAGCAATATGATCATGGTCTTTATTCTTATGGTTGAAAAGCATAGCCATAGCCTCCGCAGCGGCGGTTCCCTCATCGAGCAAACTCGCATTGGCAATAGGCAAAGCCGTTAAATCGCTCACCATGGTTTGAAAATTCAATAGGCTTTCCAAACGTCCTTGTGCAATTTCTGCCTGGTAGGGCGTGTACTGTGTGTACCATCCCGGATTTTCAAAAAGATTTCGCAAAATCACAGATGGAGTAATGGTATCATAATATCCCTGGCCTATATAAGATTTAAAAACTTTATTCAGGTTAGCAATATTTTTCAATTCATTTAAATATTCAAATTCACTAAGGGCCTCCCCAACACCTCTGAAGGAGGAGCTTTGCAATCTTATTCCCGTGGGCACGGTTTTATCAATAAGTTCATCTAATGTATCAACGCCAATGGTAGCAAGCATTTCCTTCGTTTCGGAGTCATCGGGCCCTATATGCCTTGCAGAAAATTCAGCGGATTGTTTTTCGAAAAGATTCATATTTTTTACTTTTATTTTACCCGGGAAAAGGAGTTTCCCTTATTATTTTTCTATAATACATGAAAAAGACGGCGCGAAGTTACAATTCAAAATGTTATTAAAAGATTACCGTAATTGACAAGTTTGTACCAAAATGTATCTTTACAAAATGAAGGAAGACATTTTGATTAATTGGGAGAAAAAATCAGCGGAAAATCAGAAAAAGTATACAAATTTTCTAAAAAGGGCTGATAAAAATAAAGTACTAAAACAATTACCAGACCTGCATGAAGAAGCCTTTGAAAAAATTGATTGCCTGGAGTGCGCCAATTGTTGCAGGAATTTTTCTCCGCGTTTTAAAACTCCTGACATTAAAAGGATATCGAAGCATTTAAAAATGAAGGAAGGCGTTTTTATAGAAACTTACCTGAGGGTTGATGAGGACGGAGATTATGTAACAAAAAGTTCTCCATGTCCATTTTTAGGAGAAGATAATTATTGCAATATTTATGATAACAGGCCGGGAGATTGCCATCGTTTTCCTTATACCGATGAAGATGTGTTGTTGAAAAGGCCGGCGATTACTTTAAAGAATTCAACCTTTTGCCCGATCGTTTATTTTGTGTTGGAGAAACTAATTGCCTCCCCATCCCAGGCCAAGTAAGGTGCTTAAAAAACATCTGCAAATACGATATTTCAATAAGTAAAAAAATTATGTCATTCTTTCTTACTTTGTGAATAATAATATTGCAAATAACAATACAACAATTCATCAATAAACAATTTCCCAATGATATCAATTGATAAAGACTCCATTGCCAACCGCTTCATGCGTTACGCGCAAATAGATACACAAAGCGATCCTAAAAGCTGTAAACATCCTTCTACGGAAAAGCAAAAAGATTTAAGCCGCATTTTGGTAGAAGAGCTAATGCAAATTGGAATTGCAGATGCTGAAATGGATGAATATGGATATATATATGCGACGATTGCCTCCAATTCCGAAAAAGAGGATGTACCGGTAATTTGTTTTTGCAGTCATGTAGATACTGCGCCGGATTGCAGTGGCACCAATGTAAAGCCGATTCTTCATAAAAATTATGATGGAGAAGATATCGTGTTACCCGATGATCCATCACAAGTTTTGTCGGCTGTTGTTCATCCCTATTTAAAAACGCAAATTGGAAGCGATATTATTACCGCAAGCGGGAAAACTCTTTTAGGTTCAGATGATAAAAGTGGCGTTGCTGCCATAATGCAGGCTGCCGGTTATTTAATGAATAACCCATCTATAAAGCATGGCGTTATTAAAATACTATTTACGCCTGATGAAGAAATAGGAGAAGGAACCGCTAAACTGGACATGAATAAATTAGGGGCAAAATATGGTTATACTTTAGATGGCGGTGAGGCGGGAAGCCTGGAAGATGAAACTTTTAGCGCGGATGCCGCAACCATTATTATTAATGGCGTTATAGCTCATCCTGGTTATGCCAAAAATAAATTGGTGAATGCATTAAAAATTGGCGGAGAAATTTTACATGCTTTACCAACTGCTGAATGGGCACCGGAAGCAACAGAAAAAAAAGAAGGTTTTGTGCACCCGACAAGATTTGAAGGTATTGCAGAAAAAGCTACCCTTGAATTTATTGTCAGGGATTTTGATGATGAAAGATTAAAACAACATGGTGAAAGATTAAGAGAAATTGCGGAAAATGTGGTGAGCCATTACTTAGGCGCTTCCATAGAATTTTCTATTGTGGAACAATACCGCAATATGAAAAAGATATTGGATAAAAACCCACAGGTAGCAGCTTATGCTGCAGAAGCCATCAACCGTGCCGGCCTTGATGTAACAACAGAAAGCATTCGCGGTGGCACAGATGGAAGCAGGCTGAGTTACATGGGATTACCTTGCCCGAATATTTTTACAGGTATGCAATGCATTCATTCAAAATTAGAATGGATTGGGGTAAACGATATGGCAAAAGCGGCGGAAACTATTGTGCATTTATGTATGATATGGGAAGAAAAAACGACTGTATAATAAAAGAGAATAAACTATTCAAAATTCAAAATAATATCAATGCCTTATTTTAAACAAGATAAACCCTTTGTAGTTCCAACAACAGATGGAAAATTAATTGAAGAACATTTTGGATTGGCATCTACAAAAGATGAAAATTTTAGTATCGCCCACATGATAGCGCCACCGGGATGGAGCGAACCTTTTCAAAATCCGGAGTTTGATGAATATACATTGGTAAGCCAGGGCAAGAAATTATTTGAAGTAGATGGACAAAAAATTATCGTTAGCGCCGGCCAAAGCATCATGATAAAAAAGGGAAGCCGCGTGCGGTATTCCAACCCGTTTGAAGAACCTTGTGAATATTGGAGTGTTTGCATTCCGGCGTTCTCTATTCAAAAAGTACATAGGGAAGATTAGTTCTAACAATTAAGTTAAAGTTTTAATTTCAATTTTATTCAACCTACATTTATCAAATTACTTTTTACATTTGTCATCAAACCTTAATAAATGGATTTATTTTTTCTCCAGATCGATTCAAGTGCAGTAACACAAGCTACCGCTCCTAAAGTTCAAAACCTATGGGAAGTACTCGTAAGCGGCGGTATTATTATGATACCACTGGCTATCCTCTTTGTTGGTGCTGTATATTTCTTTTTCGAAAGATTGATTGCCATCAACAAAGCGTCAAAGATTGACGACAATTTTATGCGCATCATCCGTGATCATATTGTAAGCGGGAATGTTACGGCGGCCAGGAGTTTCTCAAAGAATAATGATAATCCGGTAGCCCGCATTATTGACAAAGGCATACAGCGTATAGGCAAACCTATTGATGCTATTGAAAAAAGCATGGATAATGTAGGCGCCCTGGAATTGTATAAATTAGAAAAGAATCTTTCAATAATTTCCATCGTAGCCCGCATTGCGCCTTTGTTTGGATTCCTGGGAACCATTATAGGAATGCTTGCATTGTTTAAAGGAATAGCTGCCAGTACAGAATATACGCCCAACACCATTGCTGATGGTATCTATATTAAAATGATCACTTCAGCAACTGGATTAATCATAGGTATTTTAGCATATATCGGTCACAGTTACCTGGCTGCGCAAATAACCCGCATTGAAAATAAAATGGAGATCGCCAGCGCAGATTTTGCTGATATTTTACAGGAACCAACAAGATAATTGAATATTCGGGACATAGAATCTGAATAAAATTTTACCTGCGTCCAACATTTAAAATTTATAATTCAACATTTAAAATAACAAAAGGTGAGCATCAGAAAAAGATTTAAAAAGGACGATACGGAACTTGACACAGGCCCACTGAATGATATCCTGTTTATTCTTATGTTCTTCTTTTTGATTATTTCTACAATGGCTAACCCAAATGTAATAAAAGTAAGTAATCCGCGTGCCAGCAGCGAGACTAAAGCAAAGCAAAGTGTAATTGTAAGCATTGATAAAAACCGGGATATTTTTCTTGGCCAGCAAAAAATTGTTTTCGATTCATTGGAATCACTTTTAAAAAGCCGGTTGCGTATCGGTGATAGTATAAAGCCAGCCGTGGTCATTAACGCAGATTCAGTGGTAAGTTGGGGCGATATTGTAAGAGTAATGCAGGTAGCCAAAAAATTAGGAGCAACTACCTCCGCATCTGTGAGAAATTAAGTAGCCTTTTTTATGGCACTCACCATCCTATCTCTTCCATAAATATCTTTTTTGATCTTAGAAATAAAACCGTCATTTTCAAAAATACTTTTTACATTTTCTGCATATTCTTCATGCACTTCCACATAAATTCTATCATTTTCTTTTAAATGTGTTTTTGAAAATGCTGCAATCTTTTCATAAAAAATAAATGGATTGTTATCTTCTACAAATAAGGCTATTCCCGGTTCGAAATCCGTAACATTTTTTGCCAAAATTTCTTTTTCTTTAACCGGAATGTAAGGCGGGTTGCTTATGATAATATCATATTGAGGAAGCGATTCCCATTCGCTTTCATTTAAAAAATCAATTTGCAAAAAATGAATCTCAGCATTAAGTTCATCCGCATTTTTTTTTGCGACGGACAGTGCCTTTTCACTTACATCAATAGCGGTAATATTCGCTTCCGGCAATTCTTTCTTCAATGAAACCGGAATACAACCACTTCCTGTACCAATATCAATAATATGGATATTATTTTTACCATGTAGATCAAACATCGCACTTCGTAAATCCATAACAATCCATTCTACCAGTTCTTCTGTTTCGGGACGTGGAATAAGCACGTTTTCATTTACAAAGAATTTCATTTTATAAAACCATGCTTCATTCAAAACATATTGCACAGGTTTATGTTGCAGCAGTTCCAGTAAATATTTCTCTAATTGATTTGAATTAATTTCAGTCAATTCATTATTTGGGTTGGCCCTCCTCTCCCACTTTTTTAATCCGGTAACATTTTCAAATACCCAATCAGAAATATTATCCGCTTCCCGATCAGAATAGATGGTCTGCAACTTGTTTTTAAAATCAATATATGCCTGCGCTGTTGTCATTAACGCAAACTTAATTATTTTGTGAAGCAATTAATTTTAAAACATTCTGACTTGAGCATTGATGAACAATATATGAGCCGCTGTATTGAATTGGCAAAACTTGCAGCCGGGCAGGTAGCACCTAACCCGATGGTAGGCGCTGTGCTGGTTTATGAAGATAAAATTATAGGGGAAGGTTATCATAAAAAATATGGAGAACCCCATGCAGAAGTCAATTGTATTAATAGTGTGCTGGCAGAAAATAAAGACTTGATAGAAAAAAGCACCATCTATGTTTCACTTGAACCTTGTTCGCATTATGGAAAAACCCCGCCCTGCGTTGACCTTATCATAAAAAATAAAATAAAAAAGATAGTAATTGGATGTAAAGACATTTATAAAGAGGTAGCAGGTAAAGGAATAGAGAAATTAAAGAATTCGGGAGCTGAAGTGATAGTGGATATTTTGGAAAATGAATGTAAAGATTTAAATAAACGGTTTTTTACTTTTCATCAAAAAAATCGCCCTTATATTATTTTAAAATGGGCGCAGAGCGCCAATGGAAAAATTGGTTCATTATCCGGGGAAAGAATTTTGATCAGTAATGATTACAGCAACCGGCTCGTGCATAAATGGCGCAGTGACGAAGCGGCCATTTTAGTAGGAACGAATACTGCACTTAAAGATAATCCATCATTAACAACAAGATTATGGGAAGGAAATAATCCTATAAGAATTGTGATTGATAAAGAAAATAATTTGCCTTCAACCCTGGAGGTTTTTAACCATGAGGCAAATACTATTATTTTCAATTTGTATAAAGATTCCATTGAAAATAATTTACAATTCATCAAACTTGAAGCTTCCGGCTTATTAGAGCAAATATTACATTCACTTTTTGAATTAAATATTCAAAGCGTATTGATAGAAGGCGGTTCTAAAACGCTACAATCTTTTATTGATGCAGGTTTATGGGACGAAGCAAGAATAATTACGAACGAAGAAATGATGATTGAGAATGGAATAGCAGCGCCTGAATTGTATGGTGCTGTGTTGGAAAACCAGGAAAGATATTTTAGTGATTTGATAAGTTATTACTGGAAAATTTGAAACGATTTGACTGCAAAAGATTGAAGCATATAGCCCGGAACATCACTCAGCAGAGAGCCTGTGTTTGACAGCCCAAATAGGTAAAAGGGAAAAAAGTGATTATTTTACTTCTTCAAAAATTTCAGTTACTTCAGTAGCAGGAAATTCCGCATTTCTCATTGCTATTCCTCTAATAGCCTTATCACTGAATTCTATAAAAGCGTTTTTAGAAATTTCATCATCACTGATCATTACGGGTATTCCCAAATCTCCACCTTCGCGAATAGATTGTACCAAAGGAATTTCTCCCAGGAAAGGAATCTCAAATTCTTCAGCTAATTTTCTACCACCTTCCCTGCCAAAAATATAATATTTATTATCAGGCAATTCTGCCGGAGTAAAATAACTCATGTTCTCTACAAGCCCAATTACCGGCACTCTCAATCCACCCTGGCTGAACATGGCAATTCCTTTTTTTGCATCTGCAAGAGCCACTAATTGCGGAGTGGTAACAACAATAACTCCGGTAACAGGCACTGTTTGTACTATAGTTAAATGAATATCGCCGGTTCCCGGAGGCATATCAATTATTAAATAATCAAGTTCGCCCCAATCAACATCAGAGACAAATTGCCTGATAGCGCTGCTCACCATCGGTCCGCGCCAAACGACAGCCTGTTTTTCATCTACCAGCAAACCAATACTCATTAATTTTATTCCATAACGGTCAATAGGTACAATCATGCCTTTCCCATCAACATCTCTCATTTGCGGCCTGTCGCCCCGAACCCCAAACATGATATGAACACTTGGCCCGTAAATATCAGCATCCATCAAACCCACTTTAGCGCCGCTTTCTGCAATAGCCAAGGCAAGGTTAGCGGCCACGGTGCTTTTGCCCACACCACCCTTTCCACTTACAACGGCAATAATATTTTTTACGCCTTTCAGTAAATCTTTTTTATCAGTTCTTAAAGAAGAAGTATTGCTGGAAAAATTTACGGTCACTTCTGCTTTATCATTAATTAATTTTATCGCTTTTATACAATCATTTTTAATTTTATCTTTAAGCGGACAAGCTGGCGTAGTAAGAACTATAGTAAATGAAACTAAATTATTATCAATTTTGATATCGTTCACCATATTCAAGGTAACAAGATCTTTTTTCAAATCAGGTTCTTCTACATTACGCAAAGCATTTAATATATCGTTTTCAGTCATGGTTCAATTTTTTGTTAAAACAGAATGGTATTTGCAAATTTAAACATTGATAACCTTACTTTGTTTTAAAATCAAGGTATTTTAGTAATTATATTCGAACTTTAGCTTTTAGTACATGAAAAAAACTATACTATATTTTTTATTTTTTTTATTCGTTTTTCCTGTAGCTGTAAAGGCACAGTTTGAAACATATAAAGATTCAGTGGTTCAATTGTACGGTGTGGTAATGTCGGCAGATAGCCTGAAAGGTCTGCCCTCAGTTAGTATTATGGTAAAGGGACGCAACCAGGGAACATTAACGAACGAGCAGGGCGTTTTTTCAATCGTTGTTTTAAAAGGGGATGAAATAGAATTTACCAGTGTAGGCTATAAACCAAAACTGGTAAAAATTCAGAAAATATTGGATGGCAATCAGCAAAGCATTATCCAATTAATGGTAGAAGATACAGTATATCTTCCTGCCACAATTATAAAAAAACGGCCTACAAGAGAAGAATTTGAAAGAGATTTTGTAAATACCAAAGTGCCGGATGATCAGCAGGAAATTGCGCGTCAGAATCTTTCTGATGCCAACCTCAGGGCTCTGATGGCGGTATATCCCCGCGATGGACGGGAGGCTACCAATTATTATCTTAAACAAAATTCCCAGAAATATTATTCTGCCGGCCAACTTCCACCACAAAATATTTTCAACCCTCTTGCCTGGGCAGAATTTATAAAAGCCTGGAAAAGAGGTGATTTTAAAAGTAAATAAGTTTTCTTTTAAAAATTGAAATGTGTTTCAGTCATGCCTGTAAACATTTGATGGGGCTCTCATCGATAGATTCATTATTCAACGATAGACCGGGCTATTCACTACAATCTTTTGCCCTGGCCCATCTTTTCAATTCTAACTTTATTAAAAGGATTTCCGTTTCTATCCCGCAGCCCATTAGCTATAATACCCTCTTGATTTAATAAGTAGTCCAAAGGACTACGTTGAAATCTTAGATGGTATTATGCCGATAGAAAAAGGCATTGGACTATTTGATGGTATAATCGGTATAAATTCTTTATTATGCAATTTTCATCTTAATTTTTTTCTGATTTCGAATGCCGTTAAATCAACAAAATCCGTGGCATTATTTTAATTTACATTTGTACCTATCTTTTTAAAAACAAATTATGACGATAAAGAATATTGCTGTGATAGGCGCTGGTACTATGGGAAACGGTATTGCACATGTATTTGCCCAGAATGGTTTTTCTGTAAATCTTATTGATGTTTCCCAAACTCAATTGAACAAAGCCATTAATATCATCAATAAAAATCTTGACAGGCAGGTAGTAAAAAATAGTATTACTGAAGAAATAAAAAATAAAACGATTAAAAATATTTCAACTTTTACTTCCATCCCCGAAGGAATAAAAAATACCAACCTGGTGATAGAAGCCGCCACAGAAAATATTGATTTGAAATTAAAAATTTTTAAGGAGATAGATGAAGCCACTTCAGAAAATACGATACTCGCCTCCAATACCTCTTCTATTTCTATTACTAAAATAGCATCTGTTACCAAAAGGCCATCTCATGTAATAGGGATGCATTTTATGAACCCTGTTCCGGTAATGAAATTGGTAGAAATAATTAATGGATACGCAACTGATAAAAATGTTTCTAATACGGTAATTGAACTTTCTAAGCAGATAGGAAAAATTCCATGTGAAGTAAATGACTATCCGGGTTTTATTGCCAATAGAATTTTGATGCCAATGATCAATGAAGCCATTTATAGTCTTTATGAAAACGTAGCCGGTGTTGAAGAAATTGATACTGTTATGAAACTCGGCATGGCGCATCCAATGGGGCCTTTGCAGTTAGCTGATTTCATCGGGCTTGATGTATGCCTCTCTATTTTAAAAGTTTTGAAGGATGGTTTTGGGAATCCAAAATATGCACCATGCCCGCTCCTAACCAATATGGTAAATGCCAATAATTTGGGAATAAAAACGGGAGAAGGTTTTTATAAATACACTCCCGGAAATAAAGAATTGATGGTAAGTGAAAGGTTTAAGAAGTAGTAATCGTATTCTCTGCTTCCTTCAACTTCTTATTGATTTGGCCAGTAAGCGTATGCCAAAACATAACAAAATCGCTTCCCAAACTATAAAAGGGATATTTAAAAGTAGCAGGTTTATTTTTCTCAAAAAAGAAATGCCCAAACCAGGCAAAGCCATATCCGCAAAAAGGAATTATGATAAACCAAAACCATTTGCCGGTAATAATCCCAAGGATAAGACAAACAAAAATGAGCAAGGTTCCTATAAAATGCAATCGCCTGCTCACAGCATTTTTATGCTCAGTTAAATAATATGGATAAAAACTCCAGAAAGTTTTATATTTCTTTTCCATTGCTAAATTTAAAATTTTTAATTCAAAATATGCAATTCTAAATTTTTGATATCCTGAAAAGAGGTTATTATTTCATCGAGTTTATTCCTGGGAATACCGGTTTCAATCTTACAAAATAATTGCATCTCATTTTTATAAATCGTACAATTATATTGTTTTATGATGCGCATCACTTCATTCATTTCTGTATAATTAAATTGCAATTCATAATTAATTTCAACAGCCTTTTGAACAACAGGCGTGCATTGCAAAACTAATGATGCGGCGGTTTTATAAGCATTGATTAGCCCGGGCACACCCAGCAATGTTCCGCCAAAATATCGAACTACAATTATTAAAGTATCCGTAAGATTTTTTGAATCAATCTGTCCCAATATTTGTTTGCCGGCCGTACCTGAGGGCTCACCATCATCACTCAACCTGAAATTATTTCCATCAATTCCTATTCTATAAGCAAAGCAATGATGAACAGCTTTTGGGTGTTCTTTCTTTAATGCCTGCAAATGACTTTTAAATTCATTTACATTTTTTACCGGGAAAGAGTAAGCTAAAAATTTACTTCCCCTGTCTTTAAATTCAGCGACAGCCTTTGTTTCAATCGAAAAATAATAATCCATTCTTTAATTAATCTTTTTATTGTTGAGCCATCTCAAAATATTTTTACACAATAATTTTTCTAAAATTCTTTTTAAACTTCATTTACTATATTCATTTTCCGTTCTGGTAGCCGTTTTTATTCATCCATTTTCGATAATCATTCTTTTATTTAAATGAAGATTTAAAATACAAATTTTAATGATTCCTTACCTTTAATTGTTCAACTTACAATTCCGGCAAAGATTCAATATTTTATTGGTGGAAATTTTTTAGAATTTAAAAATCAATAAAAAAAGAAATTGGTTTGCAGTAAGTAACAGTAACACCTGACTGAGCAACAAATAATTTATAAATGATTTTTCAAAATACCATTGATTTTGCCCAACAACTTGATAAAAATGATCCTTTAAAAGACTTTCGTGGTCAATTTTATATTCCTATCATCAATGGAAAAGAGAGTTTGTATTTTACGGGAAATTCTTTGGGGCTACAACCAAAGGCAGCGCAGGAATATGTATTGAATGAAATGGAAAATTGGGCTAATTATGGCGTGGAAGGCCATTTTCACGGCAAAAATCCCTGGGTAAATTACCACGATTTATTTCCGCCAAAATTGGCGCCGGTTTTGGGAGCGCTTCCTGAAGAGATTGTGGTTATGAACCAACTGACCATCAATTTGCACCTGCTTCTTACCACATTTTACAAACCCGATAAAAGTCGTTATAAAATTATTTGTGAAGAAAAAGCATTCCCTTCAGACCAATATGCCATTGAATCTCATTTAAAACTACACGGATTAAATTCATCCTCGGCCTTAATTGAAATAAAGCCCAGGGATGGCGAACATGTCATAAGAAACGAAGATGTAATTTCAACCATTAAAGAAAATGGAAATGAGGTTGCCTTAGTGATTTTTGGCGGAGTAAATTATTATACCGGGCAGGTATTCGATATGAAGTCAATAACCACTGCTGCACATGAAGTGGGCGCTGTATGTGGTTTCGACCTTGCTCATGCCGCAGGGAATATTGAACTTCAACTGCATGACTGGAATGTAGATTTTGCATGCTGGTGTTCTTATAAATATTTAAATTCTGGTCCGGGAGGCATTGGAGGAGCCTTTATACATCAACGTTATGTTACAGATAAATCACTCCTGCGATTGGCCGGATGGTGGGGTACCAATAAACATGAACGTTTTCAAATGAAAAAAGAATTTGATCCCATTCCTACCGCTGAAGGTTGGCAGGTGAGCAATACTCAGGTTTTTCCTATGGCGGTTCATAAAGCGGCTCTCGATATTATTGAAGAAGCCGGTTTTGATAAAATTCTTGAAAAGGGAAAAAACTTAATTGCCTGGCTTCTTTTTATTTTAAATGATATTAATTCAACTTCTTCAAAAAAGATCCTTGAAATCATTACTCCGCAAACAGAAAATGAACACGGTTGCCAGGTTTCCATGCTGATGCTTGAAAATGGAAAAGAAATTTTTGAATTTTTGAATAATAACGGGGCGATTGTAGACTGGCGCGAACCCAATGTAATTCGGGTCGCTCCTGTTCCATTGTACAATACCTTTGAAGATGTTTATCAATTTGGCGAATTAATAAGAAAATACCTTACAACTAAAAATTAAAATCAACATATAAATAATTAGTAAAAAAGAGAATGCACCAAATGAACAGAAACTATTTAATACAGCAGATCAAAGAAAAAAAATCTTACTTATGTGTGGGCCTCGATACCGATATAGTAAAAATTCCTGCTCATTTACGATCACATCCCGATGCGGTTTTTGAATTTAATAAACAGATCATTGATGCTACCAAAGACCTGTGTGTAGCTTATAAAATTAATACTGCTTTTTATGAAGCAGAAGGTGTAAAAGGCTGGCAGGCATTTGAAAAAACTGTGAATTATATACCATCGACCCATTTTAAAATTGC
The DNA here is from genome assembly GCA_036565505.1 of Hanamia sp. Classification (GTDB taxonomy): domain Bacteria; phylum Bacteroidota; class Bacteroidia; order Chitinophagales; family Chitinophagaceae; genus Ginsengibacter. Next base: position 2,848 of record DATCMY010000542.1, on the reverse strand, counting down.
TGATGCCAAGCGCGGTGATATTGGCAATACTTCTCATCAATATGCTAAAGCATTTTTTGAAACTATTCCTTTTGATGCGATAACCGTGGCGCCATATATGGGAAGCGACAGCATAAAACCTTTTCTGGATTATGAAAATAAATGGACTATCGTTTTAGGACTTACCAGTAACGAAGGAAGCAAAGATTTTCAGCAACAAAAATTGAAAGATGGTTTTTTATATGAAGAAGTCATCAGGAAAACAGCAGAATGGGGATCCAAAGAAAATCTCATGTTTGTAGTGGGCGCCACAAAAGCTGTTGATATTTCTTCTATCCGGAAACTTATTCCTGATCATTTTTTATTAATTCCGGGTGTAGGTTTCCAGGGCGGTAGTCTTTCGGAAGTTTCCAAATATGGACTCAATGCAGATTATGGACTTTTAGTCAACGCTTCAAGGGCAATTATTTATGCGGGAAATAAAGAAAATTTTGCAGAAGAAGCAAGGAAAATCGCCTTGCAATATCAAACAGAAATGAAAAGTTATATTTGAAATAAATTCCACAAATTTTGCAAATGGGAAACACGAATTTTAAATCATTAATTTCACGATTTCTACTTATAAACTAATTTACTCAAATGGCACAGGATCTTTTTCAATCTCCCGATTATTTCAATGTTGATGAATTGCTTACTGATGAACATAAATTGATAAGAGAAAGTGTTCGTAGTTATGTAAAAAAAGAAATTTCTCCCATAATTGAAGATTACGCGCAAAGAGCCGAATTTCCGCAACAGATTGTAAAACAACTTGGCAATTTAGGATGTTTTGGCCCAACTATTCCGACTGAATATGGAGGTGGCGGATTAGATTATATTTCTTATGGATTAATGATGCAGGAGTTGGAACGTGGCGATAGTGGGGTTCGCAGCACAGCAAGTGTGCAGGGATCGTTGGTAATGTTTCCTATTTATGCTTATGGAAGTGAAGAACAAAGAAACAAATACCTTCCAAAATTAGCCAGTGGTGAATGGCTCGGATGCTTTGGCCTTACTGAGCCTGATCATGGAAGCGATCCGGGAGGAATGCTTAGTAATTTTAAAGATGGGGGCGATCATGTGATTTTAAATGGAAGTAAAATGTGGATCAGTAATGCGCCTTTTTCGCAGGTTGCAGTAGTTTGGGCAAAAAATGAAGAAGGAGAAATTCAGGGACTCATTGTAGAAAGGGGGATGGAAGGATTTTCAACACCAACAACACATGGCAAATGGAGTTTGAGGGCAAGTGCTACCGGTGAATTGGTTTTTGATAATGTAAAAGTTCCCAAAGAAAATATTTTACCCAATATAAAAGGACTGAAAGGACCTTTAGGTTGCCTTACCAAAGCACGCTATGGAATTGCCTGGGGAACAGTGGGTGCGGCAATGGATTGTTACGATACGGCCTTGCGTTATTCAAAAGAAAGAATACAATTCGACAGACCCATTGGCGGTTTTCAGTTGCAGCAAAAAAAATTGGCTGAAATGATCACCGAAATTACCAAAGCGCAATTGCTGAACTGGCGTTTAGGTGTATTGATGAATGAAGGAAAAGCAACTCAGCAACAGGTGAGTATGGCCAAAAGAAATTCCTGTGAAATTGCAGCAAACATTTCGCGGGAAGCACGTCAAATGCTTGGAGGAATGGGCATTACAGGCGAATACCCGGTTATGCGCCACATGATGAATCTTGAAAGTGTAATTACCTATGAAGGCACTCATGATGTGCATCTTCTGATAACCGGTATGGATATTACAGGATTGAACGCATTTAAATAAATATGTCTTATTTTTTTAGTAAATTGCTTTGTATGGAATATCAATTATATAAAAATATCATTTCCAATCCAGACATTTGCAATGGCAAACCCACAATAAAAGGAACACGGATTACTGTACAATCAGTAATGAGTTTTGTTTTAGCAGGAGATTCTGATGAGAGTGTTTTAGAAAGTTACCCAAGATTAACAAAGGAAGATTTACAAATTTGTAAAGAATTTACATCTATGCTTTTTGAAAAGCCAACTTTAATAAATTCCATCAAGCTTCCTGCATAATGATTACTTATCTTATAGATGAGAATATGCCCTTATTGCCTTTTTGGAATAAAGAGAGTTTTATTCATGTGATTGATCTTCCATTTATAAATTTAGATTCAGATATTTGGGATTATGCATTGAAAAATCAACTTGTAATTGTTACCAAAGATTCAGATTTTTATTATCGGTATCTTTCTTCCAATAACAATCCTAAAATAGTTTGGATAAGAACCGGTAATTTGAAAAAAAACATTTTCATTCAATTAATTGAAAATGTTTGGAATGACATAGAAGAAATGCTTTTATCAAGCTCGTTTATAATAATTAATGAAGATAAAATAGAAAGATTTTGAATCAGAACATTTTCTTAATCGGTTTTATGGGTAGCGGTAAATCGCACTGGGGGCGTATTTGGGCTTCAAAAAATGAATTTACTTTTTATGATTTAGATGCACAGATAGAAGACGCATTTAAAATGACAGTAGAAAAGATTTTTGAAAAAGAAGGCGAAGAAAAATTCCGGGAAATGGAAAGATATTATCTCCATAAACTTGAAAGTAAAAAAAACTATTTGGTTTCATGTGGCGGTGGCACGCCCTGCTTTTTTGATAATCTGGATTTCATGCAATCACATGGAAAAGTTATTTATTTGAAAGCGACACCGCAATATATTTTGGAAAGAGTAATGGACGAAACCTTGAAAAGGCCTTTACTAAAAGAAGTGAACCCTTCAGAATTATTATTTTTTATTCAGAAAAAATTAAAAGAGAGGGAACCAGTCTATTTAAAAG
>DATCMY010000541.1:0-5532 GCA_036565505.1 Hanamia sp. | reverse complement strand
TTATAAATACATCTCCATTTTAAATTATTCTCAAAATATTTCAGTTCTTATTTTTATCAAACCTTACTTTTCAATTTAAATTCATGTTCTGCAATCCAATTTTATTGCTAAATTTTCTTTAACGATTTTTGCTGTTGAATTGTTGAGTTTCATTCACTAATGGGACTCATTTATCTGCTATTGAAAAAATTTAAAAGCATAGTATTTATTTTCTTATTTTTTGTGATCGAAAAATCATTCGCACAGGGTAATGGGTTACCCGAAAAAAAACTTACTCATTTCACAGTTACTGCAAGCCCTGTTTATGGTTTTGTATATGCCCACGATGTACAAGTTAAAAATACGGAAGGAACTATTATAACCGGGATTGAAATTAAATTGAATAGAATACGGCTGGATGCAAAGGCGAAGCGTTATAGTGCTTTGATGTTATGCCTTTCGCATCTTATAAAACAATTCCATTAGACAGAAAGCATTTCTATTGGGTGTATGGATTAGGATTGCAAGCAAACCGGAAAATAGGATTTTTTAATACCGTTAATTTTGGAATGGAATGGTTGGCAGATCTGGGCATTAAAAAAACGTTGGAAATAAATGGGCGATCAAATTTAAATCATAACCGGTTTGGTGTTTTTGTGGGGCATGAATTTATTTTCAAAAAATTTAATTTCAGTCAGCAAATTGGTATTTATGCTTATAATCAAAATCCTTATCTTACTCGTATTTGTCACCGATGGGGATTAAATTATAAGTTAGATAAAAATTGGATGATAGGTGTTAATTTATCAGCCCATAAACAAATAGCTGATTTTTTGGATTTTCGTTTTGTTTATTCAATTTATCATTGAATAATAATTTAGCTTCAACACATCTTAATATTTTTCAACAGAAAATTGAAATCATAGAAGATAAAAACCCTTTGGGAAATAATTGCCCGACAAAAAATAGCGGGCAATTATTTCACCTCTGGTTTTATTTCCCATACCAATGCGCTTGCACCCAATATGGCCGCATCTGATTCTTTCAATTCGCTAAATAATAATTTTACTTTGTTTTGGAAAATTGGTAATAGATTTTTCTCCATACTTTTTTTCACAGGAGCCAATAAAATTTTTCCGGCCTTAATAACGCCTCCAAATAATATGATGGCTTCCGGAGAAGAAAACATTACAAAATTTGCCAGAGCTTCTCCAAGAATTTCCCCGGTAAATTTGTAAACATCTTTCGATATTTTATCTCCTTTTTGAGCAGCTTCGCATACTAATTTAGAAGTGATCTCTTCATGTGGAATATTTCTTAAAAGGCTTTTTTCATTCAGCCTTTCGTCAAGCATTTCTTTAGCTGTAATGCATATTCCGGTTGCAGAAGCATAAGTTTCCAAACTTCCTTTCATGCCTGTGCCCCAGTGCAGGCGGCCTCCCGGGCGAATTATAGTATGCCCAAGTTCTCCCGCGAACCCATCGTGTCCATAAATCAGTTGTCCATTGGCTACAATGCCGCTGCCAACGCCGGTGCCAAGTGTAATCATAATAAAATCACGCATACCCCGGGCCGCTCCATACATCATTTCACCTACTGCAGCTGCATTAGCATCGTTGGTTAAAGTACATGGTTTATTAAACTTTTCTGAAATGAGCTTAGCAAGTGGTATGATGCCTTTCCAATGCAGGTTAGGCGCATATTCAATAGTGCCGCTATAATAATTTCCATTGGGCGCTCCAACACCAATTCCTTTAATAAAACTTTCGCCACCAATATTTTCTATGGCGGGTTGAAGTTCTTCATACAATTGATCAATAAATTTATTGATATTGCGAAATTTGTTAGTTGCTATATCCCCTGTATTCGATATTTCTCCACGGTGATTTACTATTCCAAATTTTGTGGTCGTTCCCCCAATATCAATCCCAATCGCAAATTCTAATGGTGTGTCCATTTATACATTTTGTTATTTAAGGTAATAAAAATTAATATTATTTAGCTCCATCTAAAGCACCTTCAGGTGCAGTTGATTCCAGTTCATCTTCCACAGGATTTTCATAATCAATCCCCTGTCTTTTTAAAACTCCTTTTACAAAAAATGCAAAGAAAGTAATATAGGCATAACAGAGAAGAGGAATCCAGTATGATTCATGAATACCTGACCCTACAACTGTACTTCTTGATTCAAGAAAATCTGCCAGTTTACCCTGGATTGGAGGTATTATTCCTCCTCCCAATATCATCATAATTAAAAATGCGGCGCCTTGTGTGGTATATTTTCCCAACCCCGCAATAGACAAAGTAAAAATGGCCGGCCACATTATGGAACAAAATAAACCGCCACTGATAAAGGCATAAATGGCCACTTTTCCTGTTGTTGCTAATCCAATAGCCATGGCTATTACACCCAAAAGGCCAAAAATGAAAAGCATCCGTGCAGGCTTATCTTTACTTACATAAAAAGCGCCTACCTGTATAAGTACGCATACAATATAATAGTAGAGAATTCTTACATCGTATTGAGAAAGCTTATTTACAATTAAAACAATTGCAAAAGCAATCATTGGAACAACGAACGTGAGCAATTTTTTTGTAGAGGGTTTAAAATCAAATGCGGAAATGGAACCAACCCAACGGCCAATCATTAAGCTTCCCCAATACATTGAAATATAAAGTGCCGCTTGTGACGATGGAATACTTCCGAATTGTGGTTTGCTCAACAGATCGCTGAGGTTGCTTACAATAGTAACTTCAGTTCCAACATACAGGAAAAGCGCAAGCATTCCTAATACCAATTGAGGATATTTCATTGCTCCCCAACCTTCAGGATTTCTTCTTGCTCTCATATTTGAAATCAATAGACTAAGAATTACAATTGCCAGCGCGCCAAATAGCCATTTCACACGGTAAGTTTCCATTGAAATTCTTTCAGCTTCCGAGGCATTCGTAAGGTCAACTTTATAGCTACTGAAAACCGGGACGAACATTATTATAAGAAGTCCTGTCATGATGAGCAAAGAATATAATGCCTTATTCGCCTTTTCTGTTTTTTCAGTAGAAATACCATGTGGAACTTTTTTAGAGAAATGGAACAGCGCTGCGGCAGCTATAAAAAGAACGCCAACACAGCTATAAAGAATAATTACTTTGCTAAGGCTAAGACCTGCAATCTGTTTATCAGTAATTGCCGCTGTAGTTCCGAACAATGCGAATGCAACTACAAGTGGCCCTATCATAGTTCCAAAAGAGTTAACGCCACCTCCGAGATTCACTCGGCCATTGCCAGTTGAAGGGTCGCCAAGCATAATTGCGAAAGGTTGAGCTGCTGTTTGTTGCAGCGAAAATCCGAGGGCTACTATAAAAAGCCCTACCAGCATTCCTGTAAAAGTATTTGCATTTACTGCGATGATCATTGCTACTGCTCCCAATGCTGAAAACAATAATCCATAAACTATACTTTTTTTATAACCCCATTTTGCTACCAGGTCCTTGCCGCCAAAAGCGCCATAAGCAAAGAGTCCAAGGGCTCCGATGTAATAAGCGAGATAAAAAGCAAAATCAATTAACTGGCTTTGAAATTGATCCAGATTAAAATAATGTTTACAAAAAGGAATGAAAACACTATTGCCAGCAGCAATAAAACCCCAGAAAAAAAACACAATGATTAAAGTGCTGAGTGCCCCGTAATTAGTAGGCTCGAGTTTGCCAGAAGTAAATTTTGGTTTAGTTAAATTCATTGAAGGTGTAGCCATCGTAAATTTTTTTTTAGAAATGAAAGTAATAGAAATTTTTCAAGTTTTAGATTTTTATTAAAAATTTTTTAATAGGAAAATCATTCTTACTTTGGAAATTCATATTTTCAATTTATGGAAATTATACATGTAAGCGCAGAGTGTTATCCTGTTGCCAAAGCCGGGGGCTTGGGTGATGTTGTAGGAGCTTTGCCAAAATACCAAAACAAACTAGGACATATTGCCAAGGTAGTAATGCCGATGTATCGTACAAAATTTTTGTATGAGCATCAATTTGAAGTGGTTCATAAAGGGGCATTTGGTATGGCCAATTATTGGTTAGATTATACCATTATAAAAGAAGTAAATAATTTTCTTGGCTTCGATCTTTATCTTGTAGATATTTTTGGTTTGCTCGACCGTGAAAAAATTTACAGCTATGGTGATGATGCAGAACGCTTCACCGCCTTTCAAATTGCAGTGGTAGATTGGATCAGCAAATGGAAGCACCATCCTGATATTATCAATGTGCACGATCATCACACAGCGCTTATTCCTTTTATGATTAAGCATTGTTTTGCCTACCAGCATTTATCTACAATAAAAACTATTCTTACCATTCACAATGCTCAATACCAGGGATGGATGGGATGGGATAAGTCGAATTATATTCCTGAATGGGATAAATGGAAATGGGGTATGCTGGATTGGGAAAAAAATATAAATCCTCTTGCCTCCGGAATAAAATGCGCTTCAAAAGTAAATACGGTAAGCCCGGGATATTTAGAAGAATTAAGACATGAAGCCAATGGCCTGGAAAAATTATTTGAATATGAAAGAGGCAAATGTTTTGGTATTCTGAACGGTATTGATAATGATGTTTGGGACCCGGCAACAGACGTTTTTATTGAATACGTTTTTGATATTGAAAATTTTGAAGAAAAAAAATCAGCCAATAAAAAAATATTGTGTGATCAATTTAACCTGGATGAAACAAAACCATTAATTGTTTTTATAGGCAGGCTGGTGGAGGAAAAGGCTGCTGATCTTTTACCTGCCGTTATAGGCGATTCTATTTATTATATGGAAGGTAAAATGAATTTTTTGGTTTTGGGAAGCGGCGATACAGCAGTAGAGAATCAATTAACGAATTTACAAAATTATTTTTTTGGATATTATAATTCACTGATTGGGTACAACGAAAAACTGAGTCACCAGATGTATGCAGGCGCCGATTTTTTATTGATGCCCAGCCGGGTAGAGCCTTGCGGGCTTAACCAGATGTATGCCATGCGGTATGGTACTATTCCTATAGTAAGGCGCACCGGAGGATTAAAAGACACCGTAAAAGATTTTGGTGATGAAGGTGGATTTGGAATTTGCTTTAATACAGCTTCGGTTGGTGATATTTGTAATTCAATTCATCGTGCAGTAGAATTGTATCAACAAAAAGAAAAGGTATCAGAAATGAGAAAACATTGCATGCAAATAGATCATAGCTGGGAAAATAGTGCACAGATTTATATTAACTTATATAATGCATAGTATAATAGGCAGTTGAAAATTTTAATTTTTTAAAATTTAATTAGTTTAAAACTATAAAAGTTTATAAATTGAAAATCTAAAATGAAAAGTTAGAAGTAAGAGATAATAATTTCCCCTTTATTAATTTGGCACTTTTATGATGTTGCTTAAGATTTATAATTTTTTTATTAATAGTATAAACTAAAAAAAATCATACTTAATTTAAATTCAAAAATCTAAAACCAAAAATCAAAACTATGTGGATAAGCAAATCAGTTGTTGCAGTAATTCTCGG
>DATCMY010000540.1:0-8560 GCA_036565505.1 Hanamia sp. | reverse complement strand
CATTTACGGCATGTCATCAAAAACAAAATAATAAATTAAATATAGCTATAGCTGCAAACATGCAATTTGCAATGGATGAATTATCCAAATCTTTTACCGATGAAACGGGCATCCATTGTGAATTAATTATAAGTTCATCAGGGCAATTGACTGCGCAAATTAAAGCAGGCGCTCCTTATGATGTATTTGTTTCTGCCGATATGAAATATCCGGATGAATTATTTGCATCTGGTTATGCAACTAATAAACCTGCCATATACGCTTATGGCAAATTGGTAATGTGGTCAATGATCAATGGTATGAAACCTTCCATTGACCTCCTTAAAAATCCGGTGGTAAATCATATTGCACTTGCCAATCCGAAAACGGCTCCTTATGGTACAGCCACTATTGAAGTATTGAAGCACTATGGTATTTATGAAAATTTAAAAGATAAATTAGTTTACGGGGAAAGTATATCGCAGGTCAATCAGTTTATCATATCAAAATCAGCAGAAATTGGCTTTACGGCTAAATCAGTAGTTTTATCCCCTGAAATGAAAGATAAAGGGAGCTGGATAGATATTGATGAAGCTGACTATTCACCCATTGCACAAGGAGTGGTTGTGCTTAAACACAATAATGTTGAACCCGCTAATGCAGAAAAGTTTTACAATTTCTTATTCTCTGACAAGGCAAAAGATATCTTTACAAAATTTGGATATTCAGTAAAATAAAACTTAGCAATGAATACCCTGAAAGGAGAAATTATATCAATAAAGGTTAACGGTAATTTATCGCTGGTAACCATAAATGTTAGCGATATTATTTTTAAAACAATTGTAATAGAAAACCCGGATACTGCATCCTATTTAAAAACAGGTAACAAAATTAATGTGATCTTTAAGGAAACAGAAGTAGTAATAGGAAAAGGATTGGAACATTTTGTGAGTTTGCAAAATAGATTAACAGGAAATATTATTGAGATAGAAAACGGAGCTTTGCTAAGCAAACTGACCATAGATACCCCTGTGGGAAATATAGTTGCAATTATTACTTTGGATGCAGTAGTACAATTGAAATTACAGGTGGGTGAAATAATTACTGCAATGATTAAAACTAATGAAATAATGTTATCAGAATAATGGATTGGCAACCTTTGATATTAACATTTAAACTGGCACTAATAACAACATTGTTGTTGTTAATTATTTCCACTCCCCTCGCCTATTGGCTGGCCTATACAAAATCACGAATAAAACCAATAGTAGAAACTTTGGTAAGCATGCCCCTCATTTTACCTCCTACGGTTTTAGGATTTTATCTTTTAATAGCCTTCAGCCCTGCAAACGATTTTGGAAGTTTCCTGAGTAATTGGTTTGGCATAAAACTTATCTTTTCCTTTGAAGGATTGGTTATTGGTTCTGTTATTTATAGTTTACCATTCATGGTTCATCCCATCCAATCCGGATTTTCAAATCTAACGGCTTCCATTAGTGAAGCATCTTATGTACTGGGTAAATCCAGAACCACTACACTTTTCAAAGTACTTCTCCCCAATATAAAACCCTCATTACTTACCGGGATCGTTCTTGCATTTGCGCATACCATTGGTGAATTTGGAGTAGTATTGATGATAGGTGGCAATATACCTGGAAAAACAAAAGTGGCCTCTATTGCCATTTTTGATGAAGTTGAATCGCTCAACTATAGTAATGCAAACTGGTATTCGTTCATCTTATTTGCAATTACCTTCATCATCTTATTGACCGTTTTTCTCATTAATGGAGGTTATTTAAAAAGATTCTGGAAATGATACAAATTTCTTTAGATAAAAAATTAAAGGCAGCCAATGGAGAAATGCAACTCCATATTGACGTTGAAATAGAACAGGGTGAGCTCATTACACTATATGGAAATTCGGGAGCAGGAAAAACTTCTATACTTAGAATGATTGCCGGATTGATGCCCGCAGATAAGGGATTGATAACCGTTAATCAACAAACATGGCTTAATTCCCAAAAAGGTATTTGCCTTAAACCACAGCAAAGAAAAATAGGATTTGTATTCCAGGATTATGCTTTATTCCCGAATATGACGGTTAAGGAAAATCTTGTTTTCGCATTAGAGAAGGGGCAAAACAAAGGGATTGTAAATGAATTAATAAGTATCATCGAACTTGAGGATCTGCAGGATCGCAAACCGGAAAATCTTTCCGGCGGCCAGAAACAAAGAGTTGCCTTAGCAAGGGCATTAGTAAGAAAACCTGAAATCTTAATGCTGGATGAACCGCTTTCTGCCATAGATATAAAAATGCGAAACACATTGCAGGACTATATTCTAAAGGTGCATAAAGAATTTAATTTGACAACCCTACTTATTAGCCATGAGATAAGTGAAGTAATAAAAATGTCTGACAAAGTATTTATTGTTGAATATGGAAAGATCATTAAACAGGGAAAGCCAATTGAAGTATTTAGCAATAAACAGGTAAGTGGAAAATTTCAGTTTTCGGGAGAAATAATTAAAATAGACAAAGAAGATGTTATTTATATTGTTACGATTTTGATAGGAGTGAATATTGTAAAAGTTGTTGCCGTAGAAAGCGAGATACAAACAATGTCTGTTGGCAACAAAGTTATTGTAGCCTCAAAGGCTTTTAATCCATTGCTTCAGAAAATCAGTTGATACTTAATCAGCATTGCGCCCTTCCTGGCCGGCATATACAACCGACATACCTAAATTAATATTTTGCGTCGTGTGCTTACAAATTTTTCCCATTTTCCCTTTTATATAAAAACCCAAGATTCCTACAGAATTCAAAAATACCTTTGTAACTTAATTAATATTGAACGTGAAAAAGATATTATTCCCCGCCCTGTTGTGTATTGTAAGTTTTTCCCTTTTCGCCCAACAATCCGGTAATAAAAATACCGGTTATATAATAAAAGGAAGATTATTAGATTCGGTTTCCCATAATGCGTTGGAATATGCTACAATCTCTTTGTTCCTGAACGGAGCTCAAAAGCCAATAAATGGAGCGGTTTCGGATAAGAAAGGAAATTTTGTGGTTAATAATCTAGCGCCCGGAGATTATAAACTTCTGGCGGAATTCCTCGGTTATAAATCTCATATTTTATTGAACCTTACTATTAATAAAGACCATCCTGTCATTGATGTTAAGGATATTATTCTGGAACCAAAGGCAACGACTTTGCAAAACATTTCCATTGCAGGCCAACCGAAAATAATAGAAAACAAGATTGACAAACTTGTTTTTAATGCAGAGAGAGACGTCACTTCGCAGGTAGGTGATGCTACAGATATTTTAAAGAAAGTGCCGCAGGTTTCTGTAGATGTTGATGGAAATGTACAATTGGCGGGTAGTTCCAGCATTCATTTTTTGATCAATGGAAAACCTTCTGCAGCATTTGGCAGCGACATTGCAGATGTGCTGCAATCCATTCCGGCAAGCCAGATAAAAAGTATAGAAGTGATTACCAGCCCGGGCGCTAAATATGATGCCCAGGGGCTTGGCGGTATTATCAATATTATTCTAAAGAAAAATAATTCTCAAGGCATAAATGGAAATTTATCGCTGACAGGGGGAACAAGAACCGAAAATGGTTCTTTTAATTTCAATGCACGCAAAGGAAGTTTTGGAATGAATGCCTTTATCAGTGGAGACACACGATTGAATACAAAAACGCTTTCTTCATCAGACAGGCTCACGAATGATACAGCAGCAAAAACAACTGTTTTATTGAAACAGGATGGCTCCAGCAATTTTCAAAGAGGCGGATACCAGACAGGGCTTGGTTTTGATTGGGACCTCAATGCTCATAATGGCATTTCAGGTGCTATATCGTATCGAAATTTCAGTCACATAGAAAACACCACCAACAGCCAGTCACAATTTACCAAAGACCTTAACGGAAATGTTCTTTCAGATATTGAAAACACTATCAATAACGATCACACTTTTCATTTTCATAATGTAGATGCGAGTCTTAATTATAAAAAAACATTTAAAAAAGAAGACCAGGAATTAGATCTCTCGGTTAATTCAAGTTTTGGAAATCGTACTTCCCGTGATAATAGTTACCAGTTTGCATTGCCACTGGATTCACTTTATTATAGCACGAAAGGTAAAAATCCGGGAACGGAAAATGAAACAGAAATCAAAGCAGATTATACTCAGCCAATAAAAAAGAATATTCTTTTAGGAGTGGGCAGCAAACTCGGCCTTTATGATATATCCAGCAATTTTGAAGTTTTAAAATTGAATGGTATAAACCAATATTCTAAGGATGCTTATTTATCAAACAGCCTGGATTATCATCAGAAAGTGTATGCGCTTTATGCAGAGTTATCATTCCCTGTTTTTAAATGGTTCGATGCTAAAATAGGAGAACGATACGAACGCACAGAAATTAATTCTTATTATTCAAATGCACAGCAGCAAGCTAAAATTCCCGGCTACAATACTTTTGTTCCTTCTATCTTTTTTTCTAAAAAATTAAGTGATAATTCACTTTTAAAATTAAGCTATTCCAAAAGGATCGAAAGACCGGATTACAGAGATTTGAATCCTTTCATCAATACCAGTGATCCAAAGAATCTGTCAACCGGCAATTCCAATCTCAAACCTGAAATTGGCAAGCGATATGAAATAGGTTATAGTACAGATATTGATAAGGTCGGATCATTTATGGTCAATCTTTTTTACAGAATAAGTGAACAGGATATTCAACCTTTCATTGTTTATTATCCTTCTTTCCAGGTAGGCGACACTGCTTATACAGATGTGGCAGTAAGCACAAGACAAAATATCGGCAGAGAAAATAATGTAGGCCTTAATTTCTTTGCTTCTGTAAAACTGTTTTCAAAGCTTGACTTAAGAACCAACCTGTTCTTTTTTGAGAGACATACGATCAATACAATAGATAAAGGTTACAATTACAATAGTTTTAATTACCACATGAATCTAAATGCAGATTATCAATTTTCAAACACGCTTTTGGCAGAATTCTTTGGCAATTTCAGATCTTCAAGGCATGAAGCACAGGGAACATATCCGTCATTCACCACGTATAGTATTGCTATTCGCAAACAATTCTGGAATAAGAAAGGTAGCCTTGCACTCACGGCATCCAATCCTTTTCATAAAAATTTACAGCAAAAAACAAAAGTCTTTGGACCCGGTTTTACGATAAATGGATATAGAACTATTCCTTTCCGTTCAATAGGAATTAATTTCACCTGGAAATTTGGTAAACTCGAATTCAAAAAGGATAAAGAAAAAATGGATGACAATTTGAATGCTCCTGTTGATAATGGTTAATGTAAGATTTTTAGCTTCCCCTATCCTACTTGTTCCTGATAATAAACTATAAAAAATGGAATAGCGCATCCGGTGTTTCATTGAAGATGGTGACAGGAAAGAAAATGAATCAATAATCCGGAATAAAAATGCCGGCAGGTATAATATATGGCCAAAACAACCGGGCGCACACCAATAGAAAAAAATAATTTTGTACCTTAATAAAACAAAACAATAAAAAAAGCTATGAAAAAATTGCTTTTATTTCTTCCGTTTATGATAGTAACTTTTGTGTACGCTCAGAAAAATTATCCGATACCGCCCGGCACAGAGAATAGATTGTTTTACATTCAGCATAATGGCAATTACAATACTTATGTGTACGATGCCAATTTTAATAAAGATAAAAAGCTACGCGAGTCTGGGCCGGTAGATATTTACAGAATTGTTTACACAGAAGGTGGAGTGAAAAAAGAATTAACCATGACGCAAAGAAAATTTGCCTACGGATTAAATGCAATAAGAATAAGCGAAAACAACTATCAATTGAGCCTGGTTTCATTTCCTAAAATGAAACTATACCTAAGAGTGAATAATAAAGGCAATGCATATGTAGAAACTACAATCAACAATAAAAGAATGATCCTCAATCGAATGTTTTTACAATCCAAAGCAGGAACTTCCGGCTTGAGAACTAAGCTGGATTATATATTATTCTACGGCAGAGATGCCTTCGGAAAAAATATTTCAGAGAAATTAATTTTATAAATGTGGGGTAACTATAGGGGCACCCCTTGTGGGTGCCCGGCTAACAGGAAAACCTTCCCATATCTATTATTAACGGTAATGGATAATCGCAATATTCACTTGCTTCGTTTTCTTAACTAAAGGAAAGATCCATACCAGGTTTGCGTTTAATTTTATCAATATTCCTGTTCCGATTCAGCATTAATAGATGATCCCTATAACCTAATTTTCATTTTAACAACCTGGATTTTTTAGATTCTAAATCATTAAAAGCCAATGCATTCACGCTAAATATTTCTTATTAGAATTATTCGTAAAAAAAACGTGGCACAATTGTCGAACCTATAGTAGCAACAATAAGAAAATATTGTGCTTGATCTTGTTACCTCTTATAAAACCATTTCATTTTTTAAAATAATAAATTCATTCTTCACAAAAAAAAATTAAAATCATGAGTACAACAAATTTCCCAACATCTATTACAGAAAGCCCTACACCACGTAAAAATTTCAAAAATCTTATCATTGGAGTATTATTGGTTGCCCTCGTTGGCACAGGCACATTCCTGGCAATTAGTATGAACAAAACAGGAGAAACGATTCAACAACAACAAACACAAATTGCAACTGTTACTGATCAAAAAAGCGATGTACAAAAAAGCTTTGATGCATCATTGGCCCGCCTGGATTCTATGGCAACTCTTAACTCCGGTTTGGAGAGTAAGCTCACAGCACGTAACAAGGAGATTACTAAAACAAAAAATGAAATCCGTAGCATATTAAACAAGAAAAATGCAACTGCTGCTGAATTATCAAAAGCAAGAAATCTTATTGCCAGCCTGAATGATAAAATTACCGGCATGGAACAGCAGGTAGCACAGTTAACACAGGATAACCAAACTTTAACACAGGATAAAGTAGTGTTAAACCAGGATAAAGATAAATTAACCGCAGATCTTACAACAACAACTGCCACAAAAGACAGTCTTGTACAAAAAGTTGATGTCGCTTCTACATTGAATGCAAACAATATTGCTATAACACCAATTGACGTACGACATAATGGTAAAGAAAAAGTAACCACTACAGCAAAGCATGTAAGCAAACTTGTTATATCCTTTGATGTAAATAACCGTATTGCTCAGCCAGGTACCACAGATGTATTTGTAGTAGTAACAGGACCCGATGGTAAACCCATTTCTGAACAGTCATTAAATTCCGGAACTTTCACAACACGGGAAGATGGTGATAAAGCGTTTACTGCTAAATTACCGGTTGATATTGAAACCGCTAAAAAGAAGAACGTTCAATTTGCCTTTACACCAGGTAATAATTTTCAGGAAGGAAATTATACCATACAAATTTATCAAAATGGATTTTTAATTGGTGAGGGAGCACGTGAATTGAAAAAAGGTGGTTTATTCAGTTAATTGAATGTATCATTAACATTAATATTATTTCCAAACATCCTAATAAAAAAAGCAATCTGAATTCAGGTTGCTTTTTTTATTTATATAATATACCAGTATCAGAAAACGATAAATGAAAGATATAAAAGTGGCAATGGGAAACTCAATCATATCTAAACAAATATTAATCCGGAAGTTTGTTTGGTTACGGCTATTTCCTCAGTTTGACCTGCGGTGCCAACCGTTATATTCCTTCCCCTGTAAATCATTTTGATCCGGTTTTTTGTATTTGCAAAAAAAATATTACTTTAGTCTTTTACTGATGATAAAAAGGCAATCTGCCTTCTATCTCTTCTTTTTCCCTTCCTTTTAAAAACCTAACTGAACACTTAAAGAACGTGAAAACTAATGAAGAGATTATTGCTTATTCTCATTCTGCTTAATTTTGCCAATGGCCGGGCTCAAAGCCAGTCATTTAATATTGATGACCTTATCTCAATGGCTTATCTTCCATCAGGAAAAATTAATCACTTCATGAACAAAAAAGGATTTGCGCATGAACATCCCAATCCTGATAGCAATTCGATTATTGCCAGCTTTATTTGGAAAGCTTCTTCAAAAAGCCTGGATACACTTACAAAAAGAAGTATTGACCTTATAAAAAGAGGCAATACAAGATATATTTCTTTCCACACTTCTTCATTAAGTGAATTCCGGGATGGAGAAAGCAGATTAATTAAAAATGGATTTTTTTATGATGAAAAAGCAGATATAAAAAGGGAACCTTCAGTGCTATTTCAGAAAAGGAATATTTCAATAAAAGCCATTACAGAAACCAGGGAAAATGTGCCTGAATATATTTTTTTATTACAACAGAAAGAAATACCCGCTATAGATAAAATTAATTATGCGGAGGATCTTTTGAGATTTGATTCGCATGAATATCTTGTTAGCTTTTTCGGTGAACAGAATGTAAAAAAAGATCTTTATTATTTTTCGAAAAACGAATTAAAAAGATGTACAGTTTTATTTGGGGGCACTAACCGCCAGGTTGTTTTTGTTTGGGGAGATGGAAATAATCTTGATGATCTTTCCTATATCAT
>DATCMY010000539.1:0-7038 GCA_036565505.1 Hanamia sp. | reverse complement strand
AGATGACATCAAAGAATTCGGCGTTTACAACGAAGATCTTCAGCAACTCACACAATGGTTTTTAGACAACCAAATCAAAACTGTAGCTATGGAAAGTACAGGTACTTACTGGCAGCATTTATATATCACTTTACAGGCTGCGGGTTTCCAGGTTATTTTATGCAATGGAAAGTTTACCAAAAATATCAAGGGTAAAAAGACAGATGTAATGGATGCACAGTGGATTCAAAAATTGCACACCATAGGACTGTTAACCGGTAGTTTTTTACCCGATGAAGCAACTGAGCAATTAAGAACTTATTGCAGACAGAGAACTAATTTATTAGAACAGTCAGCAGATACCACACGCAAAATGCAAAAATATTTACGGCTGCTCAATCTTCGTTTAGACGTGGTAGTAAAAGATGTAACAGGCCTCACCGGCCTTGCCATTATTGATGCCATTTGCAAAGGGGAAAGCAATCCTGAAAAGTTAGCAGAGTTCAGGCATGGCAACTGCAAGAAATCAGAACCCGAAATTGCAAAAGCGCTCCAGGGTAATGGCAGAAAGGATTATCTCTTTGCTCTAAACCAGGAATACCATCTGTATCTGAACTTCCAGGACAAAATGAAAGAATGCGATATGGAAATAGAAAAATTGCTGAATGAACAAATTAATAATGACGACGAAAAAAGGCAACATTACATTGATAAAAAAGTTTATAAAAGAATTAATAAGAACACCCCAAAAAATTTAGATATCAACCTGCTGTCCTATCAATATTTTGAAGGCGTAGATTTGCTCGCAATTGAAGGAGTAAGCCATTCGACGGTGCTTACCCTAATGAGTGAAGTCGGAAATGGTATTCATAAATTTGAAACTGCCAAACAATTTGCCAGTTGGTTAAGGCTGGCTCCCAACAATAAAAAAACCGGTGGAAAAATAATCAGTAAAAGAATACCAAAAGGAAGTAACCGTTTAAAAATTGCTTTAAGAAATGCGGCCAATAGTATTGGCAATTTAAAAGACACCGCCCTTTCCAATTTCTTTAAACGGATTGCTTATAGAAAAGGAAGAGTATCGGCCATCTCTGCAACAGCCAGAAAGTTGGCTGTTATAATTTGGAATATGATTGTAAAAAGAATACCCTACAAGCCAGAAACCTCTTATGAGTTTCTCGATCAGAAGCGAAAAAGAAAAGTACAGGAAATGAAAAAACTAATTCATAAGTTTGATATATCAATTAATGACTTAGGATTGCAATTGTAAATCAGCAGTTTGTAAAACGTTAGTCAGAACCCTATAGCGACATCCTACATTGATTCGACATTCAATACTTTGACAGACCCTAATAGGCCAACGCACAATTACAGCACATTTGCGGGCACACAAGCCCGACACACAGAAGCCAACCTGCAAAAGAGCTGTAATTGCAAACACACGGCAAACAGTCTATTCCCTTCGACGAGACAAAAGACAAAAAAGAGCAAAGGAAAGTCGACGTCAGGATAAATTTTAATACGTAAATTCAGACTTAATAAAACCCGAAGTAATTGAATAAAATGAAAAGGCTAATAACATTATATTTTTTATTAGCAATGATGCTTTCTTGCCATTCACAAGATTGTCACAAGCTGCCAGAAAGATTTACTTCTTATGCACAAGCTATAAGTCTTGTAAAAAGAAGCACATTTAAAATTGAGGAAACAGCCAATACTTCAAATAGTTCTTGGATAACGTCAGCAAAATATTATAGCTGTGATGGAAATACCGGCTATCTTATTTACACAACCCATAAAGGCCATGAGTATATTCACAATGAATTGCCAACTTATATTTGGGAGGAGTTTAAAAAAGCACAATCTAAAGGTTCATACTACAATGCCAATTTAAAAAATAGGTATCAGGTAAAATTGAAATAGCAAATTATTAATATTTATGAAACCAATACTTTTATTACTACTTGCCTTTAATTCAATTCTTATTTGCTATAGTCAAACAAGTAAAGAGTATTTAAACAGTGGGAAGGCAAAAGTTGAAATGAAAGACTACCAAGGAGCAATTAATGATTATGATAAAGCAATAGCGATTAATCCTAAAGATGAATACACTTATTCTTACAGAGGGCTTGCAAAAACTTATCTACAAAATTACAAAGGGGCTTTAGAAGACTACAATAGAGCAATAGCAATTAATCCAAAATTTGGAGGTGCTTATTTCAACAGAGGTATGGTAAAATGTTTTCAAAAAGATTACCAAGGGTCTCAAGCCGACTTCAATAAAGCAATAGAGATAACACCAAAATTTGCTGATGCTTATTATTACAGAGGAGTTGCAAAAGCTGAACTGAAAGATTACCGAGGAGCAATAGTAGATTATGACAAAGCAATAGAAATTAACCCTAAGTACACAGGAGTTTTTTACAATCGAGGACTTGCAAAAGCTAAACTAAAAGACAACCAAGGAGCGATTTCTGACTTCAGTAAGGCTATAGAAATTGAACCTACTAATGCAGAGTATTATGAAAAAAGAGGAAATGCAAAAGATGGTCTGCAAGACTATCAAGGAGCAATACAAGATTATAATAAAGCAATAGAGATTAAGCCTCAGAACGGATTATTTTATTTTTTCAGAGGAAATGCAAAAGATGCAATTCAAGACTACCAGGGAGCCATAGCAGACTACAGTAAAGCAATAGAGATTACTCCTCCGTTTGACCCTTTTTATAAGGGAAGAGGAAATACAAAAACTAAACTACAAGACTACCGAGGAGCCATAGTAGACTACAGTAAGGCAATAGAGATTGAACCTAAGAATGCGGAATATTATTTATTAAGGGGAGGTGCCAAAATTCAACTACAAGACTATCGAGGAGCAATAGCAGACTACAACGAGGCAATAGAAATTAACCCTAATTATGAATTAGCTTATAATGTCAGAGGAAATGCAAAATATTTATTGGAGGACTATCGAGGGGGAATTTTAGATTATACTAAAGTAATTGAGCTTAATCCGAAGAATGCAGATGCTTTTCTTAATAGAGGGGCTGGAAAAGGTAAACTGCAAGACCACGAAGGGGCTATTACAGATTTTGACAAGGCTATCGAAGTTAACCCTAAGTCTGCAGAAGCTTACTTATTTAGAGGAATATCAAAAATTATCATAAAACAAAAAGACAGCGGATGTTTAGATTTAAGTAAGGCCGGAGAATTAGGAATGGAAAAGGCCTACGAAGCAATAAAATTATATTGCAATTAAAAGCCGACAACTTGTATTGAGAAGATTAAAATGAATTACCTTAATAAAAATATAACAGCAGAAATATTATTTGACCACTTCCGATTTTTCCAGCAATCATTATTAAATTATTCAGAAAAATATCAAAAGATTGTGTTCCGTGAAGGCGTAATAATTCCTTTGCATCTTGCCTACATTTGCCCTCTTTGTTTGGAAAAATATATTGTGCTTCTTGGAAATGACCTGAATGTGAATACCGAATTTTCACTTGACCATATTCCACCGAAAAGCGTTGGTGGAACTTTAGAGTTGATAACTTGTAAAAAATGTAATAATGATGCTGGGAAATATGAGGCAGAATTAGAAAAGAAGTTAGAATATGATGGATTTACAAAAAAACAGTTTGAATCAGCAATAGAAAATACGAGATTCAAAATATCAGGTGTAGTTGGAAATTATAAGAGCTTTATCAAAGTTTCGGATGATGGTATGCCAATAATTGATTTCCCGGCAAATGCCAAGCATGAAACGCCTATACTAAATGCTTGGCTTGACAGCTTAGATAAAACAGTGGATTGGTCTGTAACTCTTACTGTTCCAATACCAAATGATAAAAAGAATTTGAAGGCGCTTTTGAAAGCAGCTTATTTGATTTGTTTTTTTTATTTGGGATATGAATTTACTTACTCTCATAACGGTGAGCAAATGAGAAAAGTTCTTAATGACGAGCAAGAATATCCTATGAATGGTCCTGCTTTTTGGATTGATACAAAAAGTTTAGGAAGTGAAATAAATATTCCTTTGGGTGTTGGGATTATTGAAAAACCAGTTGAATTGCAATCTTATTATGTCAACATTCCAGTTGAAAAAAATGACACCTCATATATTGCAACAATGCTAATTCCAATTTCAACAAATGAAGGCTGGAGAAAATTAAAAGAAATTCACTCTTACCTTACAAATAACCCACAAAAGGAAGTGACGTTCCATCCCTTAAATATGTCCTTACCAAATATTATTAATGGTTATACACATAACTGGAGTTCTTTTAAACAGAGCAGCAAGTCTTAACAATAATCAGCAAAAAAGGAGAATGAAGATGTGAGACAAGGAAGAATCTATAAAAAATCAAAAACCCGGTTTCATCATCCCATGCGGGAGAGAGGATTTACCGGGTATCGCATCACAAATATAAGCCTTTATCCTAAATTCGCAGAGCACAATTAAAGGCTATCATGAATTTAACAGACTTAGAGAAGCTGCTTTCAGAGAAAAGGCTTGGCACTTATTACGCCTTGTTTCCCACCGATAAGGAGAAAGCTATTGAATATTACAGGCTTAACACTCAGATATCAGAATCATTTTATCCATTGCTTTCTAATTTAGAAATAGTTCTTAGGAACTCTATACATAATTCGTTTACTATACACTTTAAATCGGCAGAGTGGTTTTCCCAGTTTAAACAACCTGAATTATTTGACCAGGTTAATGTTGCCAAAAGAAAAATACTTACAGGACACAATCCAATGACAGCAGATAAAGTGGTTGCAGAATTGACCCTTGGTTTTTGGACTGCTCTTTTCAACAAGCAGTATGCAAAAGATTTTTGGAAGCCTTTAATGTATGCCTTCCCACTGCTGGACACAGCCAACAAACGCAGGGACAAAATTTCTTACAAACTCAATCACATTCGCAAATTCAGAAACCGCATCTTTCATTACGAACCTATTTGCAATGACCTTACTGCATTGGCGACAAACCACAACAACATTTTAGAAATACTAAACTGGATAAATGCCGATATCGTTAGCTGGACAAAACAAATTGACCGCTTCGACAACTTATACAAACAAGCAGTTGCTCTCCGTATAGCGACCTGACCCACCGCACCAAGGCAGGCACATTTGCAAGGCACACAAAGCCGACACACAAAAGCCAACCTTGCAAAAGAGCCTGCCTTGTGCCAACGCTTCCGGGACACACTCTACTTCATTGGACACATACTTTCAATTCGACACACCATGACGAAGGGTATACCTACAACATTATGCGTATTGAAGAAAGCCCCTGAATTAAAAACCAGTTGGAAGAAAATAAAAGAGCCCTGATCATTTAAGACCGGGGCTTTTTGCAATACGATGTTCAGCGACACCTTCAATATGGGTTTGGTGTATGCGACGGGAACCAACCTGGTAATCCTGTTACCCTCTTTTCAATACAATATGGCTACCGACCTCGATGTAAACCTTGTATGGCAATCATTCTTCACACAAATTGACAATAATTTTGAAGCAGTGAACCTCCATTACCTTTTAAGAATGAAGTGGAGTTTTTAGGATTGGCCCATATTACACTATTTTGGTCCACTGACAAGAGTCAGCCTAACTGATGAGTGCTGTCATTCTTCCATAAGGGGCTTGCCGCTAACTTGCAAATATTAATAAAAATTAAAAAAATATTTATGAACAGCACAAAAAAAATTCTGACAGCATTTGCAGCCGGAGCCGCCGCCGGTACCGTTTATGGAATTTTAATGGCTCCGGATAAAGGTGCCAGGACATGGAGAAAAATCAGCAGGCAGGGAAAAAAGATAATATTTGGAGTACAGGACAGAATAAACGAAAGTAAAGATAGGCTTGTTGATTTGAAAGAAGATATTGTAAAAGCAGTGAAAGAAAAAGTAGAAGAATTTATTTAAGAAAAAGGAAAAGGAGAAATTTCTTCTGGCTGGCAATCAAGTGTTATCAAACTCTGTTTTGGTAAGGGAGATAACAATTAATTAATAACTTTAAAATTATATTTTTATGTCACTCGATTTTGAAAAATACGCTTCTAAAGGAAATGAATTTGTCAACCTGGTTTCAGAAGATATGGAAGTGTCCAGGGATAAGGCAGGAAGAATAATTCGCTCAGTACTCCATGCATTAAGGAACAGGCTTAGCCATGAAGAATCTTTCCAGTTGATAGCCCAATTGCCTATGGCGCTGAAAGCCGTATATGTTGATGGCTGGAAAATTAAAAATGAGTTTCAACGCATCAGCCATTTAAATGAATTTCTGGATGAAATAAGGAAGGAAGACGGAGGATTGGCCGGATATGATTTTGGTAATAATACAAAGGCCACCAAAGCAGTAGCCTCTGTATTTAAAGCGATCAGTTTTTTTATTACCGAAGGAGAAATGAACGACATTATTGATGTAATGCCTTCTCAATTAAAAAAATTCATTAAAGAAAGTATAGCAGGCAGTCAAACTGTCTTATAATACGATTCAAACATTTTATTTCTCTATGGTATTTTCGCCACAGAAATGATTTATTATAAACAATACCGGTCCCAATTTCGCCGGATAATATATGTTTATCCAAAACAAATACGATCAAGCTTATTATTATTAATTTTTTCTTGCCAGAACCTGGGGCGCAGGTTGTCGTACTACATTTTGAATGGGTTTGGTAAATTTCAAATCAGCAAATATTGCTTTCAACCCAAATCCCACAATACGATACATGTTCAATATCATATTATTAATTTAGTTTTTAGTTATTACCTTCATATAAAGGTTTTTAACCTGCTGCCTGCTGCCTGATTTTATTCAGGTAATAGGTTAATAATTGATAAAATAAGATACTGTTTCATCTTAATCTAAAAAGAAAAAACAATTCATTTTGTTACAAGAATATTTTAAATCCTTCAGAGATAATATCATTGGTATTGATACCTATTTTGAAACGCCTTACGGAACTAAAAAAATGCTTTATGCCGACTGGACTGCCAGTGGCCGCGCCTATGCCCCCATTGAAGAAAGGATTCAACATGAGAT
>DATCMY010000538.1:0-6241 GCA_036565505.1 Hanamia sp. | reverse complement strand
AATAGGATTTGAAAAATGCCAGAAAGCTTCCCCTTTAGGCGTTGTTTTAGCTTCCCAACTACTTTCTTCAAATCCGTATGTATTGGTAATGATGCTGTATTTCAGGTCCCATATAATTTTAGAAAGTTCGTAATAAGAATTGGCGCTTTTTAATGGTCTCGGGTAATAGGCTTTGTGGCCGTCTTCATAGGCAAATGTCCAAAGTTCATTGGTGCTTATCATTCTTTTAGCCCACATATTAATAACAGCTTTAC
Source organism: Hanamia sp. (assembly GCA_036565505.1). GTDB lineage: Bacteria > Bacteroidota > Bacteroidia > Chitinophagales > Chitinophagaceae > Ginsengibacter. The sequence continues at coordinate 5,987 of DATCMY010000538.1, read as the reverse complement.
TAATTTCTTCATGCCTGAGGTGCCTGGTATATTCCCCTTTAGGATGATGAGTGATGATTAGATTAAAATCCGTATCGGGAATTAATTGAAGTATCGCCTGTTCAACCTCGTTTTCGTTCAAGGGTGTTTGTTCAGGGCCGTCGTTCAGATCACCCATTATTCCCCGGGCCCCTAAAACACTTAATGCATTAAAGAATTTAGGAGCACGGTCTTTATCGTTTTTTCTGCAAAGACAGACAATAAAAAATTGCCAGGAAGGATGGCTCAGTATGGTTCCTCCGGCCCATAAGGTTTCATCATCAGGATGCGCTACAATAATGGCTACTTTCTTTGATTTTTGCTGATCCATTTTAAAGACTTCCAAATAAGATGTCAAATGGTTAACCTGAAAACCTTAGTATTGTTATTTATTAATATTTTAGCTCTTTATAATTTAAAGTGATTCCATATATTGAAATATGGCTTACCAGTTTCCATTTAGTCGATAATTCTCATAGTGGCCGATTAAAAATGTGGATTAAGAAATAGGCCACAGGGATTTTTAAGAGTTTTCCATAAAAAGGCATATCAAATTATAATATTGTCATTTTTGCCTTAATTAAAGCTTTGTTGGCCTGCATTAGGGCATCATTAATATTGAAGAAAATATTACCTATGCCAACTTCGTTTTCGATTTTATACCACCCAAACTGATCCATTACATTTTCTTCTATGTCTGATAAGATAACTATGATCTTTCTGCTTTTCATTCGTACTATAACATCTTTGAGTATATCCAATTCAAATTCCGTCAACAGATGTACCCCACAGAACCGAATGATAAATATTCAGGGAGGTATCAAAATACCCCTTATCACTTCAGCATAGTTGTATAAATATTGAATTGAAGAAACTTTACTAAGGTCAAAAACGTCTACTTCTTTAGCAACAGTTAGCCTCTTATTATGATAAAAAATATGGTAACCTTTAATAAATCCGGGATTGTAATAAAGAATAATTCTACGGATCAAAAGTATAGAAAAGGCAATGGTACCTATAAAAGTAGCCAGGCTCAAATCAATAAGACATAGTGATGCAAACACGAAAATAATAATAATGAAATCTTTTATTATTCCCGCAATAGCTTTCGTATAGCTATTATCTTGATTCATTTTCTTTTTTTAATTAAATCAAGTACCCCATTGATAAATGTCAGGGGATGAATAGGGTTACCGGGTATATACAAATCAATTTTATATTTTGATAAAAAACTCCTGTCCAAGGCAGGGCTTCCTTCAAATATCCCGCCGCTTATCGCATCTGTTCCTACAAGGATAATAATTTTAGGGTCTGGTATTGCATCATAGCATATTTGTAGCGGCTGTGCCATATTTTCTGTGATAGGGCCCGTTATTACAATGCCATCCGCATGACGCGGCGATGCAACAAATTCAATTCCAAAACGCCCCATATCAAAGTTTACATTACTGCATGCGTTCAATTCCAGTTCGCAGCTATTGTCCCCGCCCGCTGAAACTTGCCGTAACTTTAGTGAGCCGCTAAAACAATTATAAATTTCCTCTCTTATCAATTCAGAACTCAATTCAATAAGTTCATCTTGTCCTTCCCTGATAATAAGTTTTTGACGTTCATTGGCGGCTATTTTATAGTCGGTTGTAAATTTTATCTTGTTCGGAAAAGCAATGGCACATTCCCCGCAAAAAGTACATTTCCCTAAATCAATAGATACCGGGTTTATTGAAATGGCGTTAGTAGGGCAAAGTTCCACCAATTCAGTTTCATTAACTTTTTCTATGCTGATAACCGGTCTGCCCCTAAATATGCCGGGCACTTTTGCAGTGGTAACATCGGGAATATATTGCTTGCCCTGGTGAAACAGTATTCTTAGATTGTCTAACATTTTTACTCAATTTATTTTTTAAAGATCATGTCCGCAATAAGAAAGGTCAAAACTTTTATTGCAAATCGGGAAATCAGAAATTTCATTATTCCGCACCGCGAGACCCATTGCCAGCCAGTTATGGAAAGAAGGATCTTTTATTTTATAATGGATCAATTCACCTTTACCATCCGTAATGGCACAATGACAAATTTCTCCCCGCCATCCTTCAACTAAAGCTATGGTAAATGAATTTGGCTGCGGAGAAGATAATTGTCCAGGGTTATTGTTTTCAGGCGAAATATTTTGAATTAACTGCCTGATATAACGTATGGATTGCCGGATTTCTTGTTTTCTTATCTGCGCTCTCGAATATACATCTCCGTGATTTTTAATAACAGGCTGATGATTTAATTCTGCATAAAAATCATGAGGATGTGAAAAACGAATATCCCTGGTAATACTACTCATTCTTGCCGCCATACCAACAGTTCCGATAGTTGCTGCCTGTTCCTTCGTAATAACACCTGTTTTTTCAAACCGGTCAAGGGCACTGGGCAAACTGAATAATTCGTCCGTGATATCTTCAAAGTCTTTTTCATAACCATCAAACAAATTGATTAATTCACCAGCCAGTTCATTTGTAAAAGGGAAATTGGTTTTTCCGGCACGGATTAAGCCTTTTGCCAACCTGTTACCACACCATTTTTGAAAGAAATTAATTACCGGAGTTCTTAACCTTCCATAAACAGCGCTGCCTAATTGATAAGCCACATCGGTACACATTGCGCTTAAATCGCCTGTGTGAACGGCTACCCGTTCCAATTCTATGGCAAGTGTGCGGCCTATCTGCAGATTCTTTCCTGGTTGATAATTGCATAAACTTTCCCAAAGATTTACAAAAGCTACCGTATGCCCGGTCACCGAGTCACCAGAAATATTTTCTGCCAGGGTAATGTGTTGCAATAGTTTTTTCTTCTCAAGGAATAATCGTTCTATCCCCCTGTGCTGATAACCCAATTGTACTTCCAGGTGAAGGATCTGTTCGCCATTACATATAAAACGAAAGTGGCCCGGCTCAATAATGCCGGCATGTATGGGGCCCACACCCACCTCATGCAATTCTTCGCTTTCAATGTTAAAAAAAGGATAATCGGCAATCGTAGTATTTTTATTAAACCGGTTGAATGGGAAGCGAACCGGTTTGAGCCAGGGATGGTCTGTGTAAACTATTCCAAAATTCTCGTGAATTTCTCGTTCGAATTTTTCAAAGACAAGGTTGTGCTTGGTAAATGATTTTATTGGTTGTTTTGCATCAACTACTGATGATGAGATGGTAATAATATGCAATTCATCATTGGCAATGCAACATATCAATTTGATTTTACCGGCATCCCGAAATCCAAAAAAGTTTACACAATGGGACCCGGAGTTTTTTATTAAAGAGGAAATATTCAGCTCTAAAAATGCAGTGTATTCCAATTCCGGAATAGTGGAGAGTGGAACGGTTTGATTATTTTTAAGACTTATATAATTCATATCACTTTGGTAAGTTTTTAATTGCCTCCTGAATGAGCGTTACAAATTCTTGCGGTGGGTTCAGCCCGAGGTAAACAACCAACCCAAACAAGATAAATTGTGATATTGATTCCGCAGGGTTTATTCTCTCCATATTATCTGCCTTAAAACCAACAGCGGGAGAAAATAATAACTTAAAAATATTTTTCCCAAATGCCCAAATAATCATAGTTAACAGAATCATGACAATAATCAATACAGGCAAATAATTGGCTTCAAATAAGGAACGGAATATCAGGAACTCGCTTATAAATAAACCCGATGGCGGCATTGCAGTTGCACAAAAGAAACCTAGTAGAACAACAATTGAGCCCGTAAGATTGTATTTAAAATAATCACCTACGTAATAAATACTCTTGGTCTTATAAATGCGGTATATCTGCCCCATCTGGAAGAACAAACTTGATTTAACAAAGGCATGAAAAATAATATGCAAAATAGCAGCATAATATCCGATTCCGCCAGCAACTACACCCAGCATTACGATACCCATATGTTCAATACTGGAGTATGCAAACATCCTCTTGATGTTTTTTACCTTGGTCATATAAACGGTAGCCACAAAAATGGAGAGGATGGCTGCTATCAATATAATGTGATTGGCCCATATGTGTATAGGTGAATTTGCAATTACTATATAAAAACGAAAAATTCCCACGAAGCCCATATTCATCAGAACGCTGGAGAGTAAAGCGCCTGCGGGAGAGGGGGCTTTATCTTTTGCATCAATGCCTGCTGTGTACATAGGAACCAATCCTAATTTAGCGGTAAAGCCAGTGAATATAAAAACGAAAGCGAGCCGCAACCAAAATAAATTCAGTTCAGGTGCTTTCTTAAGGAGTACTCCAAAAGAAAGATCACCTGCGCCTGCCTTTTTCAAAGTAAAACTTAAAAAAAGTATACCAATAAATACCAATGTAATACTTATTGCACAAACAAAAACATATTTCCAAGTGCCTTCAAGCGTACGGTTATTCCTGCGGTGATAAATAAGAACAGAAGCACTGAGGGTAGTAAGTTCAACGAAAATCCAGGTAACTGCAATGTGGTTAGCAAGATATGCAGCACTGATGGAAGTGAGCAACACCACCATTGCTGCAAAATATATTGCCCTGTGTGCCGGATTCTCTATATTTTTCCATAAGAAAATATAGCTGTGATACATTGCCGGGATGCTGATGATGGTTAGGGTAATCAGCATAAGAATACCTAAAGCATCTGCTGTAAAATAACCTAATTCAATGGTGTTAATATGTTGGTATTCATAAACAGTAAAACCGATTTGTAACATCAGGAAAGCGATGACAAGGAGGTAATTGAATAACCGGTTCCTGTTAAAAAACAATAAGCCCCCTATAATGAATGCCCCTGCTAAATATATTCCTGTCATTCTCTGTTATTATTAATTGTTAATCCTTTAAATTTTTCAATTGGTCCACATCCGTATCTTTCAACACATCTCCAATCCTGTTTACAAATATTCCCAATATAAAAACGCTGACAAAAACATCCAGCAGTATCCCAAGATTTACCAGCATAGGCATTTCACTACCCACGGCAAGTGATAAAATAAAAACCCCATTTTCAATTACCAGATAGCCCATTACATGGGTTATAATTTTATGACGGGTTAAAATGAGGTATAAACCCGAAAATAAAGTAGAGATAGCGACTACAAAATAGATCTTGCTTATCCTTGAATCAGCAATTGCATTGGATAAAATAAAGGTTGCAATAATGATAAGAGTAATAATGATAAGTGAAATGAAATTTGACAGAAAAGGTTCTGCATCGCGGTTGATCTTGTTTCTTTTAATGATATAATTCAAAAAAAAAGGAATGGCAATTGCTTTAAAAACGATTGTTTCTAAAAGAACAAAAGCGAGGTTAATTGCATTGATTTGAATAAGGTCAATAAATGCAATCCCGAAAAGTAATACGCCCTGGAATGCAAGTATTTTAATATAGGTGAGCAACCTGTGAGCAATGCCCAGGTAAAGCAGTGAGATGGTGAATATTATCAATAAAACATTTGTCATAATAGTTTAATTAGTTTGATCATTAGCTAAACTGTCCTAATACAAGCAATACTCCAAGAAAAATCAACAGGGAAACCGATGATAGTGCCAGTATGTATTGTGCATTATGATTCATCCGAAACCTTGCCGTAAAAGATTCAAGCATTCCAACAGCAATAGCAAAAAGTATCTGAATAACAAAAAACATAGGGATAGTTAAGTATAAGGGAAAACTACCCATAAACAAATTTGCGATTAAGGCGCCATACATGGCAAATTTCAGGTTGGTTCCGTATAAAATCATTCCCAGGTCAAAACCGCTGTTATCAAGTATCATTACTTCATGAACCATGGTGAGTTCCAGGTGGGTCTTGGGGTCATCTATAGGCATCCGGCTATTTTCGACCATAGTAATCATTACCAAGACAAATGTTGCCAGCACCCCAAGTATGTAAGATATATATGACCCAAAATGCAATGAAGCGAATATTTCCTGGAAAGAGGTGTGACCC
>DATCMY010000537.1:0-18863 GCA_036565505.1 Hanamia sp. | reverse complement strand
CATTTTTAGTGTATCCTCATTAAAAAAGTAAGAAACACTTCCAACAGTCTTATTTTGTAACAGGTTTTTGTCAGAAATTTTTTGAGCGGATGGAAGAAGAATTACCGCATTTGAAATTTGTTCATTGTGCCAATAATTTTTTGGCAGAAATGTACTTTTTATAATACCTCCATTGTATAAAGCAAAACTCCATTTGCCATCAGAGGTTGAAAAATTATTTTTTTGCTGCGCAGAAATATTTGTGATAAAAAATAAAAGGAGGAAAAATATTTGGAAACAACTTTTTTTCATTTGAAATTATTTTGGATTGAAATTACCAATAAAAGTTGCCATGAAAATAAATACTGTTCCGGTTGGCTCGTAAAGGGGTGGTTACTTTTCTCTTTCTAATTTGTGAAATTCGTGATTATAATTCGTGTTTACCTTTTCCGGAATTAATTAGAAGGTTGATACAATTTTTCATCCACAGGAATGTTTACTTCTATTTTATCAAAAGTCATGGAACCCCCACCCATACCAGAGCCTTCGGTGGCAATCGTTTGTGGAAATAGCACACCTCCGAAATCTTTATAATCACTATAATTGGTTGTAATTTCTTTAGCTTCTTTTCCGGCATTACGCCCATTTCCTTCTACCATTTGCCTGCTTTGCAAAAGAAGATTAGTTTTGGAATCTATAAAATAAAAAGCATCTTTTCCATCCGCGGAAGTAAGTTGAATTTTGTAACATTCTTTACCATTTATGGTATCCTTTCCCAGTAAGGCAGCATGGTAGCCTTTTGATTTATAATCTACTAACGGCCCGGCAATATCAAGTTCATTTTGCATTGATTTTAATCGCTCTGTAGGTATTGGATCGGGTTTATCAGATCGCATTGGAATGTATGACCAACCTTTATCCGGTGTAATAATTGTATAACCCATATTTCCTCCAAATTCAAAATCCGTCCGAAAAAGTTTCCCCTGTACCTTAGTAACTTTTACCTGTACTTCATTGCCCATCATTTCTCTGGTTCCTTCAAAAGTAATGGACGTTATGGAATTAAATTTATCGATTCCGCCGCGTGCAGCTATGTATTGATTAATAATATCATCAACAGATTGTGCATTGGCGGCACGAACAAATACAAATACAAATGCCAGAATAAATACAATGAAAATGAATAAATTTTTCATTTGAAAATTATTTTAATTGCAAGATAAGTTTTCTTTTTACTCAATGATTTCATGCAAAGATTTTATAGAAAGCTTTTAGGCTAAGTTGCAAGCTGGCTAACTATTTTGATTATTTTTGAATACAAAGAAGATAAAATAATTAAGATCATGAACTTAACCGTTAAAGGGAATATTGTTGATATTGAATCAAAAAAAATATTTTTTGGGGAAATAAAAATTGAAGATGGATTGATAAAATCTGTTGAAAAAACCGGGGATGTTCAAAAATATCTTCCCTTTATATTACCTGGATTTATAGATGCACATGTACATATTGAAAGTTCTATGCTTATCCCTTCTGAGTTTGCAAAATTAGCAGTAGTGCATGGCACTGTGGCCACCATAAGCGATCCGCATGAAATTGCCAATGTATGCGGAATAGAAGGTGTGAATTATATGATAGCAAACGGGAAAACAGTTCCATTTAAATTCCATTTTGGTGCGCCAAGTTGTGTTCCGGCAACGGTTTTTGAAACAGCCGGCGCTGCGCTTGATTCAAATGAGGTAGATCAACTTTTAGCAAATAAAGATATTTATTATCTAAGCGAAATGATGAATTTCCCCGGTGTGCTTCATCATGACGAACAAGTATTTAAAAAAATAAAATCATCCAAAAAATATCATAAACCTGTAGATGGCCATGCACCAGGATTGCGCGGGGAAGATGCCAGAAAATATTTTGAAGCCGGCATCAGCACCGACCATGAATGTTTTACTGCCGAAGAAGCTTTGGATAAATTAAAATATAGAATGAAAATTCTAATACGTGAGGGAAGTGCCGCAAAAAATTTTGAAGCGCTAATCGGTTTACTTCACGATCATGAAAATGAAATGATGTTTTGCAGCGATGACAAACACCCTGACAGTTTGGTAAATGGGCATATTAACGAATTATGCAAACGGGCTGTAGCAAAAGGTATAGATGTATTTAAGGTTTTAAAAGCAGCCTGCCTTAATCCTGTAAAACATTATAAAATGAATGTTGGGTTATTGAAACCCGGCGATCTGGCAGATTTTATTGTGGTTGAAGATTTAAAAGATTTTAAAGTAAAATCAACTTACATTAATGGTGAAATAGTGGCTCAAAATGGCGTGTCAAAAATTAAAACCTCAATATCATCTATCATCAACAATTTTAATTGTTCCAAAAAATCAACGGATGATTTCAAAATGAAGGTTTCAGGTTTTCATGGAGAAATTATTGAAGCATTGGATGGGCAATTAATTACTAATAAACTTTCCCTGCTACCCAAAGAAGAAAATGGATTTTATATAAGCGATGTGGAAAATGATATTTTAAAAATGGTGGTAGTAAACCGTTATCAAAATGTATCTGTAGCAAAAGCATTTGTAAAAAATTTCGGGTTGAAGAAAGGGGCCATTGCTTCATCGGTTGCCCACGACAGCCATAACATTATTGCAGTTGGCACAGATGATGAAAGTATTTGTGATGCCGTAAATCTCATCATCGAATCGAAAGGCGGCGTGAGTGTTACCGATCATAAAAACCCGGCTTTAAATAAACTTTTGCCCCTACCAGTAGCAGGTTTAATGAGTAATGAAGATGGATATAAAGTTGCTGAATTATATACCTCAATTGATGCAGCGGCCAAAGAATTGGGATCATCATTATCTGCTCCCTTTATGACCTTATCTTTTATGGCTTTGCTGGTAATTCCACACATTAAATTAAGTGATAAAGGGCTATTTGATGGTGATGGATTTAAGCTATTGGGATAGTTTAGAATTCAAATTTGATGCCTGAAACCGGTACCTCATCCGGCAATCTTTGCCGGTAGCAACACAAAAATATTTTAGGAGTTAGAAGAAATTTTCTGGTACAGGTTTGGCTGACTTTTATGCCCCTGGCACCATGACGTGTTGGTAAATAAAATTGTCTCTAAAAAACTAACTTGTATAATCTTCAAATCTGTGTAGCTTAGTATCATGAGGCAAACATTTATAATCATTCTATTTTTTAGTTACACGTTTGCCTCATCTCAAACTCCCGATTATATTTTTCATCATATTGACCAGTCAAATGGGCTTTTACACAATAATGTGCTTTCAATAACGCAGGGAAATGATGGATTTATCTGGATCGGAACCAACAATGGGCTCCAACGCTATGATGGCTTACGGTTTGTGAATTACCAGGATGAGCTAAGCAATTGGGAAAATAAATCTATTGCTGTTAATAATATATACGTAGATAGTAATTCCCGGGTCTGGGTCTTATCAGAATACCAGGTAGGAAAACTGGAAACACTCAATGATAAATTTACAGGCTTTGATGCTGATCAGATGCTGAAGGATCCAATTTTTAAATATGAAACTTATACAGATTCTCAAAATACACGTTGGCTGTTAGGCGATTTCGGAATTTTTAAATACGACTCTGTTACAAAAAAAATGGAATTGTATTTATTGAATTTACCCAATGGGATTATTAATAGCGGAAGTAATATTATTAAGGATAATGAGCATGATATTACCTGGGTAGCCTCCTGGCACGGCCTATTACTCTTTGATGCCAAAACCAAAAAAGTATATAGCAGTAAGTATAACCCTCTGCAGCATCCATTGTTAAAAGCGCAGGCACTCCTCGGATATTCAAAGATCATGATGGATAGCCATAAAAATATCTGGCTGTGTTCATGGGACCATCTTCTTTATAAATATGATCCTGTTACAAAAAAAATTACCACCTATTCTCTTTCAGATATGAAAAAATCGCAGGGTGACAAAAAAAAATCCAGCGGTACCTCAGTTGTGTATTGTATTTATGAAGATAACAGATCAAACATATGGGTGGGAACTGAAAATGCAGGTTTGCTGAAGTACAACGTGAAGGAAGATAAATTTGATTACATCATAAAGCATGACGGGAATGAGCAGGGTATCCAATACAATTACAACATCTTTTGCATTTTTCAGGATAAGGAAGAAAACATTTGGATTGGAACGGATAAGGGCATCAGCATTTTTAATCCCTATCATCAGTATTTTCAATCCATACATCACCAGGAAAATAATTCCCAATCTCTTCCTAAAAATGAGATAACTGCTTTTATTGAAACCAATACCGGCGATATTTTAGCAGGCACATGGGGAGGAGGTATCACTGTTTATAACAACAATTTGAATTTTAAAAAAAATATATTTTTAAAAGGTGCCTATGAAAATAACCTGGTATGGTCTTTTTTACAAAACGATAATGGAAAAATTTGGATAGGAGGCCAACATGGCTACTTAAATTTTTATGATCCGGCTGATGAAATCATTCAAACAACCCATCCCCCTGAGCTTCAGAAATCTACTATCAGGTGCATGCAAAAAGACCCGGAGGGCAATATCTGGCTGGGATTACAAAATGGCAAAATTGTAGAGTGGAACAAATCTTTGAACAGATTTTTTTCATACAATGAAAAACTGAGCGGTATATCACAGAAATTTTCACCGGTATTAAATATCTTCATTGATCATAATACAAATTTTTGGGTAAGCACCGATGAAGGGCTAAAACAATTTGATCCGCTAAAACGAATATACACCTCTGTGTACTTACCTGATAATAATAACCCGTCATCCATTTCGGCCAAAAGCATCCGTGGCATTGAGCAATATGATGACAGTACTTTAGTGATAGGTACTGTAAACGGTGGGCTTAATTTTTTTAATACGCTAACAAAAAGGTTTTCACACTATACAAAAAATGATGGATTACCATCTGATTTTATTTATGCAATAAAAAAAGATGCTGAAAATAATATGTGGATCACTACCGATTATAGCATGTACCAATTCAGAATGAAAGAGAAAAAAAGCATTACTTACAATATTGAATCGGGAATGATAAATTCTTCTTTTGTGTCTGAGAATTTTTATCCGCTACATGATGGAAGATGGCTTACAGCAACCAGCACCGAAATTATTTCCTTTCATCCGGATAGTCTCAGGCATCTAAATGATTATGGCGCAAAAGTGGCCATCACCGGGCTTAAAGTATTTGACAAGCCTGTTTTTATCGATTCACTAATGGCAAAGAACAAACCTGTTGTATTAAATTACCAACAAAACTTTCTTACCATAGAATTCGCAGCGCTCGTTTTTTCAGGTATACAACAAACCAAATATTATTACCGGCTAACGGGAGTTGATAAAGACTGGGTAGATGCAGATACCAGGGGTTATGCAAATTATACCAATTTACCTGCGGGAGATTATACCTTTAGTGTAAAAGCTGCGCAAGTAGATTCTGCGGCAAAAATCACTTCTTTCAAAATAATTATCGAGCCCCCTGTTTGGAACACGTGGTGGTTTAAAACTTTGATTATTTTAGTTATTGGTTTATCCGCATATATTCTGATAAAAAGGAGAATAAAAACAATACGGAATGAAGCGGAATTAAAACATAAAATAGCAGAAACAGAGATGATGGCCTTACGTTCGCAAATGAATCCACACTTTATTTTTAATTGCCTTAATGCAATAGATAACCTGATTCAAACCAATCAAAAAGATAAAGCCACCACTTATCTTGCAAGGTTTGCTAAATTGATAAGAGTTGTTTTGGATAGTTCTAAAAATAATGTAGTACCATTTCATAAAGAATATGAAGCGTTGAATTTGTTTTTGCAATTAGAACAATTCAGGTGCAATAATAAATTTCAATACGAATTAAAAGCCGATGACGAAATACTGCAGGGCGATTATAAAGTGCCGCCCTTACTGGTACAGCCTTTTATTGAAAATGCCATTCATCATGGATTAATGAATAAGCCAGGCATTGATAAAAGACTTTCTGTACAAATTGGGGTTGAAAATGAAAAAATAAAATATACAATAGAAGACAATGGTGTAGGCAGGCAGAAAGCTTTACAAATAAAAAACCTTAACAAGCCTGAGCATATTTCCTATGGAATACAAATTTCTACCGAACGAATTCATTTATATAATAAAAACGGGGATGAAAAGGATATAGTAATTACAGACCTCTATAAAAAGGATAAACCAGATGGAACAAAAATAGAAGTACTTGTAAAAATTTATAATAATTAACAAAGATCACAATGCTTAATGCAATTCTTATTGATGATGAACTAAGCAGTTTAAATTCGCTTAAACAAAAAATTTTACAACATTGCCCCGAAGTAAAAATAATTTCTGCAAGTGATGATCCGAAAAAAGGTGCCGGTGCTATTGAAGAATTACGCCCCGATCTTGTTTTCCTTGATATTGAAATACCGATAATAAACGGATTTACATTATTGCAACAACTTACCTACAAAAACTTTGAACTCATATTTGTAACAGCTTATGATCATTATGCAATAAAAGCAATTCGTTACAGCGCTCTCGATTATCTTGTTAAGCCGGTTGAAATTGATGACCTGAAAAATGCTGTGAACCGGGCGATAGAAAAGAGAAATACTGCAAAGGCAAATCCTCAGATTGAGTTATTGCTTGAAAATATGGTAACCGAAAAAATGAAATTTAAGCGAATTGCTATACCAACCACCTAGGGCTTACAATTCATAAAAGTTGATGACGTCATTTACCTTGAAGCCAGTGTAAATTATACAAGATTTCATCTCAATAATAATGAAAAATACACTGTAAGCAAAACGCTTAAAGAGTTTGAAGAAATGCTTCCTGAAGATATCTTTTTTAGAATTCACAATTCCTACATCATTAATAAAAATTATGTTGAAAAATACATAAGGGGAGAAGGCGGCCAGGTAGTACTATCCAATAATATTGTATTAGACGTAGCTAAAAGAAAAAAAACAGAATTTTTAAAAGCAATCGGGTATTAAGTGCTTACTCTTTTTTTCATAATCGCCACGAGATAGGTTTTTGCCATTTTCCGAAAAGCTCACCATAAATTGAAAGCAGTAAACCAGAAATTTAGTAAAATGAAATTTATCCTGGCTTCTCCATGCATGTTTAAAAGATCACAAACCTGATCTTATTAATTGCAGCCGGAGATGTAAAGCAAAAATATTCCATTTGTGTAATTCAATCCAACACTGGCTTCAATTGTTTAATCTTTTTTTGCAACGATAGAGAAATTAAGATCGTGTTCAATCTTATCTGTTTTGCTGCCCAAATGTTTGTTGGCTTTTCCTGTAAAAGAGAGATTGCCTTTTGAATCTTTTATCATTGTAAATTCATTGTGGTCTCTTACAATAGAACCTAATGTTCGCAGAATTGGATGAATAGGAAACATCATCCTTTTAATGTAAGGCAAAAGGTCTGCCCCTACTTCGAGAAAAATAAGCTGGTTAACTACTGCAGGACTGAAGTCAATCAGCGCATTGTTTACAAACAATTTTATTTTTTTTGAATCAACATCATATTCGGCATCTAAAGTAATATTAAAACATGCCGGCGTTACTATGGTTCTTGCGACTGCCCCAAAACCTGCAGGATCGTTAAGGCTGCTTACAAATGGAAAAGCAGCCGGTTTTAAAACTTTCAATTCAACCACTTCTATTTTCCCTTTGCTACCTTCATGGAAACCATCATCTGCTTCTACATTTTCATAAAAAGTAAACTTGGTTGCATTGCCTTCAAAGTTGCCTTTCATTTTTATTATTTTGCCATGGCTTCCTTCTTTGGGATAACGTAACGACAATGAACCCTGTACAACTACGCCATATTTCCACCACGTTACACCATCATTATTTCTAAAATCAACAGTGTAATCGTGTTTAATTTCACCTTTGAAAATCCCGCAATACGTTTTTAAAACAACATCAGAAGCATATTGTAAAACATCGCCTGCAATACCGGCCTTGCCTAATTTGGTAGTTAATGATTCGGCATCAACTTTTGACGTTGCAAAGATCTTGGCAATTTCCTTAGGGAAAAAATCATGCGGCGCATCTATCTGTGCCCCATTTGAATTAACAACGTCCACTACCTTTGGCACTCCTTTATCTAATGCAACATTTGTTATTATTGTTTTTAAAGAAGTGGAATAAAAATTTGTAAACGCTGAAAATGCGGCACAAGCTTCGTTTACCATTACACAGTATTCGCAAACGGTATTGTCCTGTGGTTCATGCTTGGTTAGGTTTTTGAAAGATTTCATTTGCCTTGCATTATCCGCTAACGAATTGTTCAGGTCAGATAAATTAGCAGAAAGATTGGGCGAAATATTTTTGGCTGTTTTTAAAAGATCGGATGTTTGTTTTCCTGCAGTATTTAAGTCTTTAAATAATTTAAGAGCTCCGTCTACTTTCTCTTTTGCCTCTGCCATTTTATTCTCAAGTTCTGCTTTATCTTTTGGGCTTATACTTTCTTCTACTTTCGCTACGGATTCTTTTAAATTATCAAAGGCTTTGTTGGTCTCGTCAATATTTTCATCGCACCAATTATTTAATTTGGGTAATGAGTAAACTGTAAACTTTGCAGACTGCTGTATCTTTTTATCACTGCTCTTTGCGGTTACTGTAAACTCCCCGGTTTTATCATTTGCTATCCATATAGAATTGAATTTGCCATCATCGGCAAGGACAACTGATTTCATATCTTTTGTAGATGGACCTGTTACTGAAATTTCTACCTGGTTAAAATTTTTATACTTAACGCTTTCACCGGTGATACTTATTCTTCCTCCGGCAAAAACATTGTTGGAAGATAACTTCAATGTGATCTGACCATCCTTTGGTGTCATGTCATTGGCATCGTCAGCCGATGCTTTCATACTTCTGGAAGCATTATTTTTATCCGGATTATTAGAATTGTTATCCTGTTTTTCTGCAGAAGATTCTAAAGTTTTATTTTTTTTATTCTTTTTCTTTTCTTTAATTTTTTTTGGAACTTCTAATAAAGTGTCAATGCCTTTGGTTACCTGTTGGTCTGCTTTATAACGTACCCGCCATTCTGCATCATCCTGAATTTTTTTACCAAGTTTTTTTAAAATTTGCGCATCACATTTATACACAAGTAAAATAGCTAACAGCGATAGAAATAATACTTTCATAATTTTTAAATTAATTGCTATTTATCAATGGAAATGCGAAAAAAGCCATCGGTAACCTCTATAGTTTTCTTATTGTCATAGCTATAACCTGTAAAGAAAAATTTTCCTTCTACCCAATTGCCATTCACTTTTGTAATTTCCATTTCGCCCTTTCTGCCATTCCATACCTGCACGTCATCATTAGTGGTAAGGTCAGCGTTTTGATCACTGAACTTAATTTTTATACCAACTACAAAATACTTTTTGTCGTAAGGAAGCCCGATATATTTATCGCCACTGTAAAAGCCAACAATTTGCCCGGTTTTATCAGCCGGCATCATAAAAGATGCTTTACAATCTTTACCATTTATTTTAGCCGTCATGGAATAGCCGCCCGCAGTTGCTGGTATGGCACCGGAAGGAAGACCATTTGGAATATGATTTTGAGCGTCGATTTTACCTGCCGGGGCAAAGACAAGAATACCTGTTATTGCTAAAGCCAAAATTTTTTTCATGCTCATTTTTTTAAATTATGATTTCTAAATATTGCAAAAGTGGTAACCTCCGTCTTTCATTTTTTTGCCATAGAAATCCGAAAGAAGCCTTCAGTAACTTCCACTTTTTTATCAGAACTGCTGGAACTACCTGTAAAAAAGAATTTACCTTCTGCCCAGTTATTATCGACCTTTGTAATTTCCATTTCACCTTTATAACCTCCCATAATACCGCCCTCGTCTGATGGAAGCATCAGGTCAACAGCATTGTTTTCACTAAATTTTGTTTTTTCACCAACAACCATATCTCTTCTATTGTAAGGAAGACCGATCGATTCACCTCCATTGTCTCCTGAAATTCTTCCTGCTGCATCGGGTGGAAGAATAGAATTGGCAACCCAATCTTTTCCATCAATTTTGGCTTTCATTGTCCAGCCGCCTTCTATGGTTGGTATGCCTCCGGGTTGCATTTGTTTAATTGCAGATTGAATTTCTTTTGCATTGTTTAGTGTTTTGTTCTGAGAATTATTACCACAGGAATACAGCATTGCTGCAAGAATTAAAATTGAAATTGTTTGTTTCATAATGTATTTTTTTATTGCTCCGCTGTGCCGAAGCGGCAGAAGCGGTTAACATTAAAACCACGATAATTATTTTTTTCACTGTTTTATTATTCAGAGGGGAAAATACTTTGCCTTTAGTAAGAAATGAATAATAAATGATTAGGCGGGAGCAATGATTGCTTAAGTGGGAAAAAATGGCCATTCGCTTTTAATTCCTGAAATTTCTCAAAGAGAATTAAAATAAGAGAAAGCCAATTTTCCCGTGTGAAAAACTTTATGAGTCCCGGTTTTGAGGATTGGGATAAGCCTCCTTTAGCATCCTAAAGAATGAAAAACGGTATCTTTGCAAACAATTCTAAAAAAATGAGCAGGAAAGGGAAAGTTTTAATGGCGATGAGCGGCGGTATAGATAGCACAGTAGCCGCTTTGATGCTTCATCACGAAGGCTATGAAGTGATAGGAATTACCATGAAAACATGGGATTATGCCACCAGCGTGGGTAACAATAATAAAGAAACCGGATGTTGCAATCTTGATAGTTTTAATGATGCACGCCAGGCAGCTGTTCAGCATGGTTTTCCGCATTTTATTTTAGACATCCGGGAAGAATTCGGTGATTTTGTTATAGATAATTTTGTAGAGGAATATATAGCCGGGCGCACACCCAATCCCTGCGTTATGTGTAATACACATATTAAATGGCGCTCTCTTTTAAAAAGAGCCGATGCGCTGGATTGCGATTTTATTGCAACCGGGCATTATGCTCAAATTCATCAACACACCAATGACAGGTATTTTATAAGAAAAGGAATTGATGAAACCAAAGATCAAAGCTATGTGCTGTGGGGTTTACAGCAGGATTTGCTAAAGCGTACAATTTTACCCTTAGGCACTTATCGCAAAACGGAAATAAGACAAATGGCAATAGACTTTGGTTATCCCGAACTAGCAAAGAAAAATGAGAGTTATGAAATTTGTTTTGTGCCAGATAATGATTACCGCGGTTTTTTAAAAAGAAAAGTAGAAGGGCTTGAAGAAAAAGTTTCAGGAGGTTTTTTTGTTGATAACACCGGTACTATTTTAGGACCTCACAAGGGATATCCTTTTTATACGGTAGGGCAAAGAAAAGGATTAGATATTGCCTTGGGCAAACCCGTTTTTGTTACCCAAATTATTCCTGAAACCAATACGATTGTTCTCGGTAATGAAGAAGATTTGAAAAAAAATGAAATGACAGTAAAGGGCATCAACTGGATAAAATATGATGGCATTTCAGATGGTATGGAAGCGCTGACAAAAATCAGGTATAAAGATAAAGGCGCACTCTCCAACCTTTTTGTATACGAAAATGGAGTAAAAGTCCGTTTCTATGAAAATGTAAAAGGAATTGCTCCGGGTCAAAGTGCGGTTTTCTATGAAGGCGATGATGTAATTGGTGGTGGGATAATTCAAAGAAGCCCGGCCATCTAACCAGGAAGGTGAGAAAGCAAAATGCATTAATGTTTAACGATTTAGAAAGTTTGTAAGGTTCGGAAGCATTTTCATAATTTCATACCCCTTTTAGGAGTATCCTTTGCAAAACATTTTAATCATTTTGTATGGCAAAATATTTTATCGGTTCGTTTATTATTGTTCTTTTGTTCGCCTCCTGTAAAAAAAGTATGGACAATTTTACTTCAGAACCTTTAAGCGATTATTACCCGATGCAGGTAGGAAAATATATTACATACAACCTCGATTCTACATTGTATATCCATTTCGGGCAAAAAGATACGGTAATTCATTACCAGGCACAGGATAGAGTTGATGCACAAATTACCGATAATTTAGGCAGAACGGCTTTTCGAATTTTACGTTTTATTCGCCAGGACACTTCTCAAGCCTGGGCTCCCAACAATACTTTTATGGTAATTCCTACAGGAAATACGATTGAATATGTTGAAAACAATCTTCGTTTTCTAAAATTATCATTGCCAATTAAACAGGATTTTTCCTGGAAAGGAAATTCATTTATTGATACTTATTCTACCCTTAGCGATGTCAGGTATTTAGATGACTGGGATTATATTTATGATAGCATTGGTCAACCGCTAACAATTAATAATATCAATATTGATAGTACACTTACCATTAACGAAAGGGATGAATTTTTAGGACAGGATCCATCTATCCAGGGTACGCAATATGCCGAAAAAAATTATTCAATAGAAAAGTATGGAAAGGGAATCGGTTTAATTTATCGCGAATTTTTGCATTGGGAATACCAGGGTCCCCAAAACTCTACACCAGGATATTTTGCGGGCTACGGAATTAAAATGAGTATTATAGATCATAATTAATTCAATAAATGGTTTTGATTTTTTACCATAAATATTTAAAAGAAGTTTCCAATTCATTTTATGAAAAAATACTATCTCCTTTTTCTGTATTCTGCCTTTTTTTCATTGAATGTTTTTGCACAGTTTACCAAATACATCGTAAAATTTAAAGACAAAACGGGCACACCTTTTTCTATCAATAATCCATCTCAATTTTTATCTGCAAGATCAATTGAAAGAAGAGCAAAACAGCATATTGCAATTGATGAAACTGATTTACCGATAGTTCCAAGATATCTTGATAGTGTGCAATTATCAGGAAACGTAATCATTCTCAATAAATCAAAATGGCTCAACCAGGTTTGCATTCAAACTACTGATTCCACTGCGCTTACAAAGATTAACAACTTCCCCTTTGTAATCAATACCCAACCTGTGAAGCGTATTTCTAATCAGCAGGTAATTTCAAAAAATAAATTCACAGAAGAAGTTGATAAAATTACTTCTCCTCAATCGCCCATGAATCCAACGGATTATTATTCTTATGGAAATTCATTCAATCAAATACATATTCATGAAGGAAAATATTTACACAATAAAGGATTTCATGGAGAGGGAATGTTGATGGCTATTATTGATGCCGGATTTTATCATTACCAAACCTTACCTGCCTTTGATAGTATTAGAATGAACAACCAGATAATGGAAACTTACGATTTTGTAGCCAATAAAGTAAGTGTCAACGAGGAGTATGCTCATGGCATGCAATGCTTATCAATTATAGCTGGAAATATTCCAGGCCAGTTAGTCGGAAGCTGTCCCAAAGCTAAATTTTATTTATACCGCAGTGAAGATGTATCTTCTGAATCGCCTGTTGAAGAAGAAAACTGGATAGCTGCGGCTGAAAGAGCAGATAGCATTGGCGTAGATGTAACTTCTACTTCGCTAGGTTATAGCACTTTTGACAATCCACTATTTGACTATACCTATGCAGATATGAACGGGCATACTACTATGATTGCTAAAGCAGCATCATTGGCTGCAAAAAAAGGAATGATAGTTGTAGTAGCTGCCGGAAATGAAGGCGGCAATTCATGGCATTACATTCTTACTCCCGCAGATGCGGATAGTGTGCTAACCGTTGGAGCAGTTGATGCTTCCGGAACTGTTGCTTATTTCAGTAGTTATGGGCCTTCCAGCGATGGACGGGTGAAACCGACAGTTGCTTCTATGGGAGTAGCCACGGCCATTTCTTCTACTACCGGTCCTATTGTTACTGGCAATGGTACTTCTTTTGCCACACCCAATATGGCTGGTTTAGTTACTTGTTTATGGCAGGCATTTCCTGAATTTACCAACATGGAAATTATTGAAGCAGTAAAAAAAAGCAGTAGCATTTACAATTCCCCAAATGACCGCATCGGTTATGGTATTCCCAACTTTCGCATTGCTTATGAAGATCTTAGCCAGCAAAGAGCATTAAGAAATATCACTACTATATTGGGAAACAACAGGATTAAAATATATCCAAATCCTTTCAGGGATAATTTTACAGTTTTGATAAACCCGGAAAATACAGCCCTTGGCACTTTCAGATTATACGATGCTACAGGTAAACTTTATTTTACCAAACAAATTTCTTTACAGTCAGGCCAGGCCCAATCAATTCAATTTGATAACATGCAACCATTACAAAGAGGAATTTATACATTGAAATTCAGTGATGGGAAAAATAAGCAAAGTTTAAAGGTAGTGGTGCAGTGAGAAGTTGTCTGTTGGCATATATTATTTTCTAAATAATGCAGCAAACAAAGTGTCAGCCTGCATTTCATACCCTTCCAAATATTTACTTCCTATTAATTCAAGATTCAGATTCTTTTTAATGAATCCGACATTTTCTTCATTTTCTTTTTTAAAAACTGAGCAGGTAATGTAAAGAAAATAACCCCCAGCATTTAAATACTGAACGGCATTTTCAACTATTTTTTGTTGAAGTATTGCATATTTTTCCACACTTTTTTTTGAGAAAAAAAGAAGTTGTTCCGGCGTTCGGGCCCATGTGCCTGACCCCGTACAAGGCACATCTGCGATAATAAAATCGAATGAAGTTTTTTTATCAAATATATTTTTATCAAAATTTTCTGTAAGATCCGCTACAAAAGAATGATAGCTTTTTATTCCTGCCTTTACAAAACGGGATTTAAGGTTTTCAATAATATTTTTTCGGCTATCGCTGACTGTTAATTCAATGTTTTTTAAACTATCAAAAGCTAGAATTGATTTTCCTCCGCTTGCAGCACAACAATCCCAAATTTTTATAGTTGACCGTTGGCTGTTGGTTGATGACTGTTTAAAAAATTCGCCCACCCGTTGTGAGTTATAATCCTGTATCACTGCTTCCTTATCAATACGAATTACCTCGCTTACCTTTTCATTATTTGAAAAAGAAAAGCAATCATCGCTAATATTTTCAAAAGGAATATTCGCTGCATTCAATTGCTCAATGATTTTTTCTTTATACCCATTCCTTATTCTTATATATAATTTTGGCTGCGTCAAAAATGAAAGATTGAATTTTTTAAAATCAATTACAGGGCTCAGTTCATCAACAAAAGGAAATATTTTATCTATCCCAAAAACTTCTTTCACTATTTCCAGTTTAGAGGAAATATCCAAATATATTTTTTCATTCCACTCTGGTTTTAATGAATTAAGAATAGCAGATGATTTATTTTCAAGAAGAAATGTGGCTAAGAACAATTTTTCTTCAATGCTAATTTCATTTTTAACACCGAACCCTAAACGAAAATAATGATAACATAAGGAAGTTATCTGTTTCCTGTCTTTGGAACCATGTTTTTTATTAGCCGAAAAATATTTTTTTAAATAAAGATGAAAGGGTTCTGCGCCTTTGTATTTTAAAAGGATGGCAGATGCATATTGCAAATACCTGTGAAAACGGTTTCCTTTATTGACGGAATGATCTTCACCAGTATTCATAAATAAAAATAATTTCTTCTTAGTTAATTAAAGCTGAAGTAATGCTTTAACAGGATCTTTCCCAAATAAAAGTTGTTCAGGGTTTTCAAGCATTTCTTTTACCCTCACAAGGAAACTTACCGATTCGCGGCCATCTATCACTCTATGATCGTAACTCAGCGCTACATACATCATTGGTCTTATAACAACTTGTCCTTTTACTGCCATAGGGCGTTCGACAATATTATGCATTCCAAGAATTGCACTTTGTGGTATATTGATGATAGGAGTGCTCATTAGGGAACCAAAAATGCCGCCATTGGTAATGGTAAATGTTCCACCAGTCATTTCTTCAATAGTCAGTTTACTTTCTTTTGCTTTTACCGCCAGGTGAACAACTTCTTTTTCAATCTCTGCCATGCTTAAGCTTTCTGCATTTCTGATAACAGGAACCACCAGACCTTTAGGTGATGAAACCGCAATTGATATATCGCAATATTCATGATAAACAATATTATCGCCATCTATACTTGCATTTACAGCAGGCCATTCCTGTAGAGCAAAGCAGCAGGCCTTGGTAAAGAAACTCATAAATCCAAGGTTTACTTCATGGGTTTTTTTGAAGGCTTCTTTATATTTTGCCCTTAAATCCATAACAGCGCTCATATCCACTTCATTAAAAGTAGTAAGCATGGCTGTACTGTTTTTTGCCTCTACCAATCTTCGGCTGATGGTACGGCGAAGATTACTCATTTTCTGAGCTTTTTCTTCACGGGTAAAAAGCTCCTTTCCTATTGCCCTTCCCGGATTAGAAAGCGCATCCAACACATCGTTTTTAGTAATTCTTCCCTGTGAGCCGGTGGGAGTAACTTTTGATACATCTACTTTTTTATCAGCTAATATGGCCGCTGCCACAGGAGTAGCTTTTACCTCTTTATCTGCATCTTTTTTTTCTTCTTTCTTTACTTCAGCTTTTTCAACAGGTTTTAATTCTGGTTTTGGAATTTCCACTTTCTTCTCTTCTGCTGGCACTTCTTTTCCTGCCGGTTTTTGCGCCGTATCATCAATGGTGCAAACTATATCACCAATTTTTAAAGTATCATCTTCTTTAGCGATAGTATTTAAAATACCCGCCTTTTCTGCGTTAATTTCAAAAGTCGCTTTTTCACTTTCCAGTTCAGCAATTACTTCATCGCGATCAACCCATTCCCCGTCTTTTTTCAGCCATTTTGTAAGAGTAACTTCATTAATACTTTCGCCCACGGTGGGCACTTTAATTTCTACTGCCATGAATTATTTTTAATATTTTACAAACCTAAGCTAAAATGAGAAATACGCAAAGGCTGCATGTTTTACAAAAGTATTCTTGTTTCAGAAACAAAAAAGTATTTAATTTGCATTATATTTTAAGATTAACCTGTGTCCTCAATTAAAGGATCCCTCCTTTACAAAAATTGAGAAAAAGATTCAATTCATCCTATAGTTTTTGGTTGTATAATATTTTAAGAATAGAATATTAAAATTGAATTTATGATAAGAAAATTACAAATGTTCGCAGTTTTCCTTGTTTTTTCGGCAGGTGCCAAATCTCAGCTTAATAACAACGGATCAATTACCATACAAAATAATGCCTATGTAATGGTAATGGGTAATTTAAATAATAGTAATAGCGGCACAATAACCAACGATGGCAAAATTGAAGTGCAGGGTAATTTCATAAATACCGGGACTTATACTTCTACAGCTAATGAAGATTCCCTCCTAATGACGGGCACCGGTATTGATACATTAAAAGCAGGAAGTTCTGTTATAAACAATCTTACTATTAATAAAACAACCAACTCAGATAGTGTAAGATTGGGTGGTACTGCTATAATAAATACCAAACTCGATCATCTTTCAGGAGGATTAACCACTGATCCGATTTTAAATCCTTCGTTTACTCTAACCTCACCTATTGCTGCAGTATTTAATTTTGCAGATAGTGTAGAAATTGTTGGCAGTGTGAAGAGAACTGGTTGGGTTAATGGGACTGCATACATATTTAATCAACCAAATATGCAGGTTACTACCAATGGCGGCACTTCTCCCACCGAATTCACTGTTACAATGATTCCCCAGAGCGCAGGTGGTGATCCAACACAAAATGAAAGAGAAGTAAAAAGAAAGTTTTTATTTGCACAAACAGGTGGATCAGGATTTACAACTGATATACGTTATCCCTATGCAACAAGTGAATTAAATACAAATGTTGCATCCAATATAGTTCCCTGGGAATTGCTCACAACACCAATAGCAGAATGGAATGCACGATTAACACCGGTAACACGAGATACAGTGAATCACTTTGTAATGACAACCGGTATTCCTGATACTGACTTGGCTATGGAATGGAAATTGGCGGATCCAAAATATACTTTCAATGTAACGGCATTTTTACGTGGGGCATGGAATAATCCGACGGGTCTTATGCGAACAACTCTAAATTCGAATAACCTGCTACCTTTAACACAACCATATACAGTAGCACCTTATAATTATTCAGGAACCGAATCTGTAGTATCAATCCCTAATCCAAACATAGTGGATTGGGTTTTGATTGATTTTAGAATGCCATCCTCGGGCCTTGCAACAGATGCAACTGCCTCTACTTTTGTTGGCCGCAAAGCAGCATTCCTATTAAATAACGGAACTGTAGTTGACTTAGATGGCGTTACCCCCGTATCCTACAATATTAATAAACAAGGAAGCGGTTTTATTGTAGTACGCCATCGTAATCATCTTGCAATAATGAGTAATTCGCTTACCTCTAATACTATAGGTACATATGCTAATGATTTTTCAATTTCAACAAATTCCTATAAAAGCAATACCGCTACCTCGGAGCCAACTGTATTATTAGCTGCATCTGGAGCAGGTAGTACTTTGTATGGAATGTGGCCAGGAGACGTTAACAGTAATGGATCAATTACTACTGCTGATATTACTCCAGTTAATATTGCGATTGCCGGTGCTTCATCAACAAATACAAATGTTTATAAGGTACAAGATACCAATTTGGACACGAATGTAACTTCTGCAGATGTCAGTATTACCAATACTTCAATTTCAGCCTTTGCAGCATCAAGTTCAAGTAGAAATATCGGGAAAGGAAATGTTTTAATATCACAAGTACCTGGTGAAATAAAATAATAAAATAACGAAAATGAAAAAAGAAAAAATGAAAAAAATATTACCAATTATTTTCCTATTAATAGCTAATAGCGTTTTATCCCAAAATATTTCGATTAAATTGGTTGAAACAAATTTCAGCACTATTGATC
>DATCMY010000536.1:0-3452 GCA_036565505.1 Hanamia sp. | reverse complement strand
TTGATATAGTTTGGACCTATGCCGAATTTTTTCATCATCGCCGCGGGGTACGACAATCCGCTTGATGGTTCGTTTATGCCATCAGGTATCAACAACATTTTCCCATTTCCGGCATCGCTCGTGTAGGTCATGGTCATATGTTGCGCGGCGTTCCATGATTTTGGTACACATATGCCTACGACCTGCCGGTCGTTGCGATCGTAATTAACTTGTGACCATTGGAGTGCGATAACAATGTGTGCAGAATCGCCTGGAACTACCAATGCATCCTGGCTCACAATAGTAAGTGTAGATACGCAGGCAGTAATGATGAGGCCTGCAAAAAAAAGGAACAATAACAGGTATATGTATCTTCTGCCCGGCTTTTTATTTTTCGATTTTGATGATTGCATAATATTATCAATAAACTTTTTCAAATGTGTACACATAAGCATTAGACTTACAACCGGGGTTGAACGTTATTTTCAGGCTTCTGTTTCCATGGCTTACCGGTGTAGCCACCTTTCCTGAAAATGTATTAGTACTACCTGTTGGTTTAAATATTATGTTATAAGGATACTGCGGATCATCCAGGGACCAGGTGCCGGCAGCATCATCTGCAACGAACGGGATATTATTCCCCTGCAAGGTGTAAGTGTTATTCGCAGACAGCATAAGCCTGAAACCTGTAGAATCGATAAACTGTGTTATGTCCGTTTCATTTCTTGTAACGTTATTTATTCTCCAAAGAGCATTCAGGTCTTTTACAGGCTCCATCAAAAGGTCTTTTTCTATTTTGCATGACACCATCATGATAACTACGGTAAAAGCCAATAATATTTTTTGTAAACGCATATCTTTTAAATTAATAGTTTGGATTTTGCACCAGGTCAGTTGATTTGGCAGTTTCGCTTTGTGGTATCGGCCATAAATAAAGTGCGTTTCTGAAATTATGTTTACGAACACTTACTATTGTGTATGTGAACTTGCCGCTGGCATCCCTTTTTACCCGCATACCCGACATCTGTTTATTATCTGTTTGATCTGCTATTTTCCATCTTCTCACGTCCCAGAATCTTGATTCTTCAAATGCCAATTCCACCTGTCTTTCATGCTGGATAGCTTTACGCATTTCATCTTTTGCCATTCCTGTTTTTAATTGATACGGATCAAGTCCTGCCCGTTGCCGTACCTGCTCAACTGCGTCGTACACGTCCTGTACCGGACCCAAAGATTCATTTGTTGCTTCGGCATACATTAATAAAACATCTGCATAGCGTATCATTGGAAGGCATCGTTGCGTTGTGTTGAAAAAATAGTTTGGTATTGCATTATCATTACACATTTTGTTTCCATAATAACCTGTGGGCGTGCCCGCACCAAAGCCATCGCCATTGGGTTCGCCGTCATAGGTATATACTGGCCGTAAAGCATCATAAGCTACATAAATTTGAGACAGGTTATGGGTAACGGTATAGTCAAACCTAGGGTCCCTGTTAGCATAAGGATCATTTGGATCATAACCTGAGGAAGGATCCGTAATCGCCAGGCCATTTTTCATTTCAAATGCATCAACAAGATTTTGATATGGAAAAGATCCGCTGGTGGAGCTTCCACCTCTTGAAGGAGGCCGCCATAAATTCTCAAGATCTTTATTATCCGGCTCCATCCTTGCAAAAATGTATTCGTTGTTTACACGCTTTTGAAACAGGTTATAAAAACCGTATCCCGGTTTTGTCGTATTATCTACATTCAAACCGTAAATACCAAGATCCATCACCGCTCTGGCGGCGTCTGCTGCAAGTTTCCAGCGGTTTTCATCATATGTTGGATAACTTACAATAGCTTTTAAACTGGCATCTCCCGTCTCTGCATTACCATTAAATAAAGGACTTGCCGCATATAATAAAACCCTTGCTTTTAAGGCCAATGCTGCACCCTTTGTGGCACGGCCATAATCGAGGCCTGCGTAACTGACAGGTAGAATCGAGGCGGCGATATCGCATTGTGCGATTATATAATCTACACAATCGCTGTAAGAATTTCTTACCGAATTTATTTTATCAGCTTCTGTATATATGCTATCACCGATCAAAGGGATTCCGCCATAGTGCTTAAGCATGGCGGCATAGTACCAGGCTCTTAAAAACGTTGCTTCGCCACGTGTTCTCCTTTTTAAAATATCATTAAACGGAATGCCGGGTAAATGTTGCAAAAACTGGTTTACCGCTCTAATTTGTGAATAAGGGATATTCCAGGCATCAGTGGCAATATTAAAGGCACTTACAGATGCAGAAGTAAATTGATTGTAGGTTGTAACACCCGTCGACAGTGGCCCTTCTGCTTCGTCAGAGGCTGCATCGAGACCCGCAGCGCCGTTGAATCTTGCCAGGCTAAAACTGAAATCTGCGTTGGTATAGATATTTGTAAGAAAGTCCATTGCGCGTGAGCTATCAGAAAATACTGTGGCTTCGTTCAGGTCTGTTGTAGTTGTTTTATCAAGAAAATTCTGCTTTTTGCAGGCAATACAAAAACACATTAAAATCACAGAAGCACTAATAAATACTCTTTTCATACAATCGTTATTAAAATATAGTCACGTAGTTTTCTTCTAACCTCTATTTTCCTTAATTTTTTCTTAATTTTTTTTTGAAACTGAAAACGGCTTATCTGCTTCCTCCACTCCTCTTTTCATATTCGGCGAATCGGACATCTCCAGGTACAGCGTACCTCCGTTGATGATGTCGTTATAAGTTATCCAGTTGTGGTTATAGTTTTGGTTATTCAGTTTTGCCCATTCAATGTACACATTTTTACTGCTGTTATTATTCGCCTCTATAATAAATTGTTTTCCGTTTTCCAGTGATATTGTTATTTTATTAAAAACAGGGCTTCCGATAACATACTCGTCCGTTCCGGGACAAACGCTATACAACCCCAATGCACTTAACACGTACCATGAAGAAGTTTCGCCCTGGTCTTCATCACCGGGAAAGCCGCTTGGAGAAGCATTATAAATCTTTGCCATAATTTTCCGTAGCAGCTTTTGCGATTTCCATGGTTGACGGCTATAATTATAGAGATACGCAGCATGTTGATCCGGTTCATTTCCATGGGCATACTGACCAATGTCTTGCAACACCATTTCTTTCATTTCATGAATTTTCTGGCCGTAACTTCCATACTTAACCGTGTTTTTTGTGGTAAACAAACTATCAAGTTTTGCATTAAATCTTTGCTCTCCACCCATTAAACCCATCAACCCATTAATATCATGCAACACAGACCACGACCATTGCCATGGATTTCCTTCAGTAAAAGGATCGCCCCACTCAACAGGATCGAAATTCTTCGGAATCCATGTTCCATCTTTTTCTCTTCCCCTGACAAAACCTACCGTTGTATCGAAAACATTTTTGTAATTGAACATTTGCTTTGCAAAAATATCTTGATAAAAGGTGTTGCCTGTAAGC
>DATCMY010000535.1:0-4749 GCA_036565505.1 Hanamia sp. | reverse complement strand
TGAGTGGCTTGTGTAATATTTAATCCACGCATGTAGATATTGCGGTAAATTTCTAAAATACTGTTTATTTTTTCAGGAGTAAATCCCCGGCGTTGTAAGCCTACTGAATTTACACCCACATAGCTTAATGGACTACGTCCTGCTTTAATATAAGGCGGCACATCTTTTATTACTTCTGTACCGCCGGCAATATAAGAATGAGCCCCAATTTTTGAAAATTGGATTGCAGCTGACATGCCGCCAATTCTTGCATAGTCGCCTATTTCCACATGGCCTGCGAGTTGAACAGAATTAGCAATTATTACATGATCTCCTAAAATACAATCGTGAGCTATATGGCAATAGGCCATTAATAAACAATTACTGCCAACTATTGTTTTCCATTTATCTTTTGTGCCACGGTTTACTGTTACAAATTCCCTGATGGTAGTATGATCCCCAATTTGAACAAATGTAATTTCACCATCAAATTTTAAATCCTGGGGAATCGCGCCTAATACAGCACTTGGAAAAATATTGCAGAATTTTCCTATTACCGTATTTTTCATAATAACGGCATGCGACATAATATGAGTACCCTCACCAATTTCTACGCCTGCATCGATAACTACAAAAGGTTCAATTTTTACATCCTTACCTATTTTGGCTTCCGGATGAATATGTGCAAGAGGGCTAATCATATTATGGATTGGGGCGTTTTACAATTTGTGCAATTAAAATGGCTTCGGTAACGATTTTGTCTCCCACATACACAGTTCCTTTCATTTCGCAAATACCGCGTCGTATGGGATGCATGAGTTCCATTTTTAAAATTAATGTATCGCCCGGTACTACTTTTTGTTTGAATTTGCAATTATCAATTTTAAGAAAATAGGTATCATATTTATCTTTGGTGTCTCTGGGAATAGCAATAAATCCACCTGCCTGGGCCAGTGCTTCTGCCAATAGAACTCCCGGCATTACAGAGTTCCCGGGAAAATGGCCCTGAAAATAAGGTTCGTTATAAGTTACATTTTTTATGGCTACCACATGTGTGTCCGAAAGTTCAATTATTTTATCAACCATTAAAAACGGGTAACGGTGGGGTAGCGTTTTTTCTATTTCCGTTATATCAAGTAATGGAGGAATATTGGGATCGTATTTGGGAATATCCTGGCGGTTCCTGTATTTTTTTATATGCTCTTTTATTTTTTTAGCAAATTTTATATTGGAAGAATGCCCAGGTCTGTTAGCAATAATATGTGCTTTAAAAGGGAATCCAACCAAAGCAAGATCGCCAACGACATCTAATAATTTATGCCTGGCAGGTTCATTGGGAAAGCGAAGGGTTAGGTTATTAAGAATACCGGCTTCACTTACCTTAACATCTTTTTTATGAAATATTTTTGAAATACGATCTACCTGGTCATCACCTACAGGTTTATCAACTACCACAATAGCATTATTAATGTCACCACCCTTTATCAGGTCATTTGCCAGAAGTTGTTCCAGTTCATGAAAGAAACAAAAGGTACGGCTAGGTGCTATTTCTTTTCTAAAATCACTAATATTACGCATGTCTGCATGCTGCGTGCCTAACACAGGTGAGTTAAAATCGATAAGAGTATTTATTCTATAATCATCATAAGGCAAAGCTACCATCTCTACTTTTTTGCCTTCATCAATAAAAGTGATGTTATGCTGAATTTTATAATAAATTTTCTCTGCATTCTGCTTTTGCACTCCCGATTTTGAAAGATGTTCAATAAAAAGTTGTGAACTTCCATCAAGTATAGGAACTTCTTCACCATCAATTTCTATGAGCGCATTATCAATTTGCATTCCCATTAGTGCTGCCATCAGGTGCTCAATGGTTCCTATTCTGGCGCCATTGGCTTCAATAGTGGTACTTCTATTGGTTTCAATTACATTATCTACATCAGCTTTTACAACTGGTTTTCCAGGCAGGTCTATTCTTTGAAAATTAATACCTGTATTAGGTTCTGCAGGTTTAATATGCATAGTAACTGATTGCCCGGTGTGTATACCGGCGCCCAAAATTGTTACTTCTTCCTTTAGGGTATGCTGGAAATGTTTCACTTTAGAATTCAATGGCTCCATGGGCACGAAAGTATGAAAAGAATTGCTTTTAACTTATGGAAAAAGGTAAGGAAATTATAAATATTTCTAAAATGATTCGAAAATAAAAATTCTTAATCTATTACTTTTTCATTTTTCAGGCGTTCTATCATTTGCTCAAGTTCTTTAATTCTTTTTTCCAAAGCGGGAAGATTACGGCTTAATATTTGGCTGCGAAGCGCATGTGCATAATCAAAAGCCGGGGAACCGGTTACTGCCGTGTTAGGTATTTTAATAGATTTTCCAACGCCGCTTTGCGCATTTATTTTGGCACCATCTGCAATTTGCAAATGACCGGCAAATCCTGCTTGCCCGCCTATCATTACGTTTTTACCTATTTTGGTGCTACCGCTAATTCCTGACTGAGCTGCAATTACTGTATTATTTCCTACTTCTACATTGTGTGCTATCTGAATCAGGTTATCCAACTTAGCACCTTCTTTTATGATAGTAGATCCTATAGTTGCCCTGTCAATTGTAGTATTGGATCCTATTTCCACATTATCCTCCACAACAACATTTCCAATTTGTGGTACTTTCTTAAAACTTCCGTCTGATTGAGGAGCAAACCCAAATCCGTCTCCGCCGATTACAGCGCCAGCATGTATGGATACATTTTTTCCAATTACACAATCATGGTGAATTTTTACACCGGGGTACAATATAGATCCTTCATCAATAATTACATTATTTCCCAAATAAACCTGCGGATAAATTTTTACGTTATTTCCAATAATTACATTTTCTCCCACATAGGAAAACGCGCCGATAAAAATATTTTCTCCCATTCTGGCAGTAGCATTAATAAATACGGGTTGTTGTATTCCTGTAAGGTTTGCCATCGCCATTTTTGAATAAGCGGTTAAAATAACTGCAAAGGAAGAATATGCATCAGGAACACGAATGAGTGTAGCATCTATCTTTCCTTTAACCTCCAGGGAATTATTTACTATAATTACAGATGCTTTAGTAGAATATAAGAAATCTTCATATTTTGGGTTGGCAAGAAAAGCAAGTTGACCTTCTGTGGCTTCTTCCAGTTTTCCAAATGAAGATACAGCAATATTAGGATCGCCTTCAATTTTACCATCTATAAGATCAGCTATTTGTTTTGCTGTAAACTGCATTAGAGTTATAATCTTTTTTATTAATTTAAAATTACATTTTAATTTGTAAATCCATATTTAGAAAACAAATGTAAAATTTTTTTACCGTGCCAAATAAACTTTGATTAATAAGTGCATTATCTACTTCAGAAATATCCTTAACTGTACCATCTTTAAAAAGAATATTGATGTGTTCATCCTTATTACTATAAGTTTTATTTTGCGTTTGACCCGAAAATACGAGATAACCGGAATCTTCCTGATTAATATTTAGATATTTCATGGCTAATTCTTTTTTTTCTTTGACCAATTCAATTGGAATTTTATTTCCTGAATATTTTATTTTTAAAAGATTTCGGTTAATAAGATTCCTGCAGAGAATGGCTAAAACTTTATCGGGATGATGGATCCAAAATTTAATTGCACTGAGCACATCATAATCATCCAGAGCGCAAAAATCGTTCAGATGGTTTTCAATTCCCTCTATTAAATATTCTTCATTAAGAAAAATATTCAAAACAGCTGATGAGGATTGGGCTTTAATTGCACGAGCTCTGTTAATTATATTTACAAGCATTTTTTCAGCACACAATACCGTTTTATGCAAATACACCTGCCAATACATAAACCTGCGGGAAACTAAAAACTTCTCAATTGAATGTATACCTTTTTCTTCTATCATTAATTCTCCATTGTGAACCGTAAGCATTTTAATGATCCGGTCGTATCCGATTACACCTTCACTTACACCGGTAAAAAAACTATCCCTGATTAAGTAATCCATTCTATCAACATCTAACTGGCCGCTAACCAACTGATGAAGAAATATTTTGGGATAAACATTGGTAAAAATATCAATTGCCATTTGCATTTTCCCTTCTAATTCTTCATTCATTTTTTGCATTAGCAGCGACGAAATCTTTTCATGATTTACATTTCTGATCAAAGTATTTTCCAAGGCATGCGAATAAGGCCCATGGCCAATATCATGCAAAAGAATTGCAATTTTTGCAGCCTGTTCTTCTTCTTGTGATATAGCAACTCCTTTACTTTTTAATTCATGGAGAGCATTGCTCATTAAATGGTAAGCACCTAACGAATGATGAAGCCTTGTATGGACGGCGCCGGGATACACGAGTTGCGCCAATGCCATTTGATGAATTCTGCGAAGCCTTTGATAAAAAGGATGAGAAATAATTTTATAAATGAGTTCATCATCAATAGTTATAAAACCATAAACCGGATCATTAATTATTTTCCTGAATGCCATTTCTCTAATTGTTAAAATGATTTTACCTCTTTGCAAAGGTAATTTTTTGGTAAGGGAATAAATTATATTTGTACGCAACACGCACAAAAAGATTGATAAAAGTTTTAGACTCCTCAAAGAGTTCTTATAAAAAAAAATAAATGTATACAGCAAAAATTTTATGGGTTGATGATGAGATGGAAAGTTTAAAATCTCAAATAATGTTCCTGGAGCACAAAGGGTATGATGTAACTTCATTAAGCAATGGCCATGATG
>DATCMY010000534.1:0-17049 GCA_036565505.1 Hanamia sp. | reverse complement strand
GTGTATAGAGGTGGTGGTTGGATTACCAACAGTAACCCAGGTATCAGTAGCTGGCGAATAGGTTTTCATGGAAGGTGATGATGATGAAGCATCAAAACCTGCTGATGTACCTCCGGGGCCTGTTATTCAGGCTCCATATCCATTTGGCGTTGTTGTAATCAGACCGCCTTCCATCCAGCTTTCTTTAATGGTTTGGCTGTTGGTGGGCACTGCTAACAATTGCCAGCTCTTTCCATGGCTTATGCCGGTAGGGATGTAGCGTTCAGCGATAACTTTTCCGGTTATAATGTTCCCGGGATTTACTACGCCTACGTTTGCAGTAGCGTTTATGTCTGATACAAGATCTATATTATCTCCGGTATTTAATTTGCTGTTAGGATTACCAAATGATAAGGTTCCCGTAATTTTTAAAGTATCATTAGCAGTGGAGGAAACTGAAAGACCGGTACCGGTGTTGCTTACGATTAAATTTTTAATGGTTTTTTGAGCAAACATACTACCTGCAATCGTTTGTGCTGATGAACCATTCATTTCTAAAGTACCTGCACTTACATCAAAGGTTCCGGAGTTGGTTATAGTACCTGAAATCTGCAGTGTAGTATTTGTCAAAGTCAAATTAGCCCCCGTATCAATGATTAAATTCTGAATTGAGATTGTTCCTGAATTAAGTAAAGGCTGATAGGGAACCCCACCCAGGATGGTAACATCAGGACACGTATTTGAATAGGTGGCTGCCCAATTGCCTGAGGTATTCCAGTTTGAATTTGCTTTACCAACCCATGTATTTGGATTGATTACAATTTGCGTACTGGTTGAATAAATGGAACACCCACCTGAAGCTGCAACTGTATAAGTAACAGTATAAGTTCCCGGGGCGCTTGAAGCCAAATTAACTGTTCCATTACTTGAATTTATTAATGCACCTGATGGAGAAGAAGAATAAGTTCCTCCCGAGGTGCCAGAAAATGTAACGTTGGCATTACCGGTATTATAACAATAAGGGCTTCCTGGATAGGAAATTGTTGCAGAAGGTGGAACTGACACAGTAATCATAACACTTTCAGTACTTACAAGATAATAACTTCCTCCCCCACCATCAGCGTATAACTCACATGTTACTGTATTAGAACCAGCAGCCAAACCTGATAAAGTAGTGTTTATTGCAGTGCTTGTATTATTGTTATTGAAAGTGCCGGGGCTGGAAGAAATACTCCATATAATATAAAAATTAGTTCCTGAAGGTATTATCTGGTTTGCAGAAAAAGAAATAGATGAACCTAAACAAACATTCGGGGTGGAAGTTGAAGGATTAACCGTAGCAGTACCACCTATACTATTCACCTGAGCAAAGGAAAATACAACATTATTGGAGTGGTCATTGGCCGCAGCATATTTTACGGTACCTATCTGCAAAATTTGTGAAGCGCTCCCTGATGTAGGCTGAAGTCCGGGAGGAGCCATAGGGTTATTAACGAAAGTGATAGAGGAGCCAAAAGGTAAAGCCAAAGTTTTATTGGCATACCAATATATTTGACCAGTTGTACCATAAATAAGAATAGTAAGTGGTGTGGTACTTGTGAATGTAACATCGGAATAAATTGCCATGGTACCATAAATTGAAATGGTGCCAGTAGCATTTAATAAAGATGGGGTTGTATTTGGGTCAACAGTTGTTCCGACACTTATGGTATAATCTGCTAATACCTTATTTGAAAAAATGAGCGTAAAAAGAGCAAAGATGATTACTTTCTTAGAAGGCAATAAAGCAGGAAACCTGTAAAATAATTTTAATAATAATAATATTTGTAATAAACGATGTTGAATAATATTTTTTACCGAATTAATAGCGATTAAACCATTGGTTGCAATAGCTATAGCTAGTTTTTTTAAAATACTATCCGAAGTAAAAACAAATCGGGCCAGGCAAAAGATTACTGGTTTAAATTTAATAAAACTTAATAATGGAATAAGTGATTTTTTCATTTTGATACAAAAAATTCTAGAAAGTTTAAGCAAAAGAATATTTTTATTCACTGTAATTAAACCTGATTTTCTCATAGTTATATAAAATTCGTGTTGAGTGAAATTGTAAAATCAATAATATCGGATTTAGCAACTATAAACGCAATATCAGGCTGCTTATTGCAATTTCCTGTATTCATAAACTTTAATTGACTTAAATCAATTATATATTATTATCATCTGAACAATGAAAAACAGATAAAAAATTAAAGTAGTAGAAAAAAAACTATAAATTTAAAAGTTTCGAATTTTAATTCAAAATAGTTATAATATGTTTATAATTAAACTTTTAAATATATTATTTTAATTAAACTTATTAAAGTTAAACCCTTCTAAAGAAGGTATTATTGCAAGCAATAAGAAGTCGTATCAAACCATAGGACTTAAAATAAATTATATACTTAATTGAGCATTTTCCAGGACGCATCAGCAGTCAAGAATGAATATGACCTTCTAAAGATTCGGATAAACTTTTATATTTAGAAATTTCATGTTGTATTGTTATATATTTCTACAA
Organism: Hanamia sp.; assembly: GCA_036565505.1. Classification (GTDB taxonomy): domain Bacteria; phylum Bacteroidota; class Bacteroidia; order Chitinophagales; family Chitinophagaceae; genus Ginsengibacter. The sequence continues at coordinate 14,510 of DATCMY010000534.1, read as the reverse complement.
TTATTGATCTTCTTCAAATAAATCTTTTTGTGCTGCAGGAATAGTAGCTGCCACCCAATCCATCTGGTCACTCTTTGAATAATCAGTAAGTTTATTCCCGATGGCACGCCATCCCATAATATCTACCACTTTATGTAATTTAATTTTTGCTTTGCGGATTTGTGTTCCTCGACCACTTTGCATCTCAAGGATAGGTTCATTTGCAGTGGTAACTTTCATTAATCTATTATCTTTTCCTTCCTTTATAAAAAGAAATTTCGTATTCAGGGTATTGGTTTCAATTTTAAAACGTTTTACATTATATTGCAGTTTTTCAGCGTCAAGATAAACAGCGGTTATTATTTTTCCTGGATCAAATTTTTCAATCAATTCTATATTATCCACATCAAAACGTTGTGTTATTTCCTGACCGGTTATTTCATAATTACCATCTTTATAAATCACGATAATTTTATCATCACCATCAAAATTGCCTAAAAGTTTTCCTTTTTCTTCTAAATTCAAACGCCCAAATGTTTCATCAAACCAAAGTTTGCGCTGATCAAGTGTTGATTTTCCTTTCTCCAAAAGACGAATGGATTTTACCGGGTATTTGGTAACCTGATTTCCAATACTGCCGCGGCTGCGGATTTCAAGCGTTTCAAAATAAAAATCGAGTTCTTTGTTACGGGCGCTGCAGCCGGGAGTAAGTAAAATACGAACTACTTCTGCCTCACCATTTGCGTTGACACTGAAATAATGCACTTTGCTTTTTTCATCTCCTTTAGTAAGATCGTATTCTTTATCGCGGGTAACGCCGGTAACATTAAATCGCTTCGCGTAGCTAATTCCTTTTTTTCCATCCGCATAAATCATATTATAAGTAGTGCGCTCATCATTTTTCTTAAATACCGCTACATGGATGATGTCTTTTCCAATGAAGACTTTATCCGACACTTTTACCACTTTCATCTTACCCGATTTCGTAAATGCAATGATATCATCAAGATCGCTGCAATCATCAATAAATTCATCTTTTTTAAGGCTGGTACCTACAAATCCTTCTGAACGGTTTACATAAATTTTTGTGTTGGCAATCGCCACCGACTTCGCCTGTATTGTATCAAAAAGTTTAATTTCTGTTTTTCGCTCACGCCCTTTGCCAAACTTTTTCAATAATTCATCATAATAAGCAATAGCATAATCGGTTAAAAATTCAAGATGATGCCTTACCTGTGCAATCTCATTTTCAAGAGATTTTATCTGTTCATTTAAATCATCGATATCCAGTTTATAAATTCTGCGTACAGGCTTCTCTGTTAGTTTTAGAATATCTTCCCTGGTGATTTCTCTTTTTAATAGAACTTTGAAAGGCAAAAATGCTTTATCAATCGCCATGATCACTTTATCCCACGTTTCATGTTTTTTCTCTAATTCTTTATAGATTTTTTCTTCAAAAAATATTTTTTCAAGAGAAGTATAATGCCATTTTTCCTGAAGTTCCCGTAATTTGATTTCCAATTCCTGTTTTAATAATTCACGTGTATGATCTGCAGAAAATTTCAACAACTCCGCTACTCCCGGGAAAGTGGGTTTTTGACCTTCAATCACACAAGCATTGGGAGAAATAGAAATTTCACAATCGGTAAATGCATAGAGTGCATCAATCGTAATATCCGGAGAAATTCCCGGGGCTAGGTCAATGCTGATCTCTACATCTGCGGCTGTATTATCAGTCACTTTTTTAATCTTTATTTTACCTGCATCATTGGCTCTGATAATACTTTCTATCAATTGCGTGGTAGTAGATCCATAAGGAACATCCTTTATGAGTAACGTTTTTTTATCAAACTCTTCAATCCTTGCACGCACCCGTACTTTGCCACCACGTATACCATCATTATAATTGGTAACATCAATCATTCCACCAGTGATAAAATCAGGAACTAATTCAAATTTTTTCCCTTTATAATATTTTATAGAGGCTTCAATCAGTTCACAAAAATTATGAGGAAGAATTTTTGTGGCAAGGCCAACAGCAATACCTTCAGCCCCCTGTGCCAGCAGTAGCGGAAACTTCATGGGAAGAGTTACCGGTTCATTTTTTCTGCCATCATAACTAAGCTGCCATTGGGTTGTCTTATTATTAAAAGCAACCTCCAGTGCAAATTTACTTGGGCGGGCTTCAATATATCTTGGAGCCGCCGCATCGTCACCGGTACGAACATCACCCCAGTTTCCCTGGGTTTCAACCAACAAATCTTTCTGGCCAAGATTAACCAAAGCATCGCCAATACTGGCATCTCCATGAGGATGATACTGCATACTTTGTCCAATAATATTCGCCACTTTATTAAAGCGCCCATCATCCATTTCCTTCATTGCATGAAGTATACGTCGCTGAACGGGCTTTAATCCGTCTTCAATTGCGGGAACCGCACGTTCAAGAATAACATAGCTGGCATAATCCAGGAACCATGTTTTATATTGGCCTGAAATACCGGAGTCACTGTGCTTATAATCTTCTTTATTTGTTTTAGCCATTTTTAAATTTTCGTTTCACTTCTAAAACTTATCAATTTTAAATCGTTATGCAAATGCTGAGAAAGCATTTTAGTCGTTGAGTGATTTACCTTTTTTGTTTTTTTATAAAATTTTTAGAGTTCATACAATTCCAGTGGTTGCCCGTTTGGATCGTAAAAAAAACAAAATCTTTTATTGGTCAATTCATCTGTTCTTATTCCCTGTACTTCCACTTTTTTTAATATTAATTCATTCACGGCTTCATCAATATTTTCAACAGCAAAGGCCAGGTGCCGTAATCCTTTTGCCTCAGGAAAGGATGCCCGTTCTTTATAATCAGGAAATGAAAATAATTCAAGTTGGTAATTCCCGTTTATTGCAAGATCGAGTTTGTAAGATTCCCTTTCTACGCGATAAGTTTCAAGCAAAATTTCAAAGCCCAATACTTCAGTATAAAACTTTTTGCTTTTCGAATAATCGTCCGTTAAAATAGCAATATGGTGAATGCCTTTTATCTTCATTTTCTTTGACGTTTTTTTTCTAGATGAGTAAATCCTAATCCTTCATAATATTTAAATACAAATTCTATTATCACTCATTCAATAAATAATTTACGCAGATTTTTGTTTCATTTCAAAATCTTTTATATTCTCTACCTTGCCTTGAACGTCGTACAAATCTTTTGCAATCATCGTTTTTAACCGCCATAAAAGATAGGCATGGCTTGTTGTATCTTTTGCTTTGCTTAAAAACTGCTGAATGATTTTAGATGCTTTCTGCCAGTCTGAAGTAACATACTTTTTTAATTCCCCATCATAAAAATCATAATCAGCAAGTGCCAGTTTCTTTCCACCTTCCGAAATACGGACGCCTTTATTTTCATTGCAAATTCTTGCCCATTCATCAGGATCAATTTCAAATTCTGAAGTTGTAACCGGCCGGGCAAGTTTCTTTGCTTTTAAAAATTCCCGGGGTGGTATTTGAAATAAATTTTCAGGGTAAAAAATATTTCCTTTATCATTAATGAATGGAAGATTATTCAAAGAAATTACATAAACTTTGCCCTCAAATTCTTTTAACTGACCAATAAGCCAATAATAGCCGCTTACATCATGTTGATTTGGTGCAATCCAAATCCACACCTTTTCCTCTTCATTATTTTTTAATTTCTCTTTTAATTCATTTACGGTTTTAATATCATCTGTTTCTTCAAAAAGATTGCTGTAATCCCCGCCTGACAAAACATTCAGCCACCATTGTTTTCTTTCTGCAATGCCTTCACTTGAATAAATATCTTTTAACGGCCCAACTGCAAAATCATCTTTTATTAAAATAATTTCATCTCGTAGTGATTCGTCCAACTCAAAACTTTTTGAAAGTGTATTTATATCTTCCTGTTGAAAAACTATATGCGGCATTAATTGAAAATTGAAAGTTGAAAATGGATTATTAAAGAATACATCTTATTTATGTTCGCTAATTTATTTGAAAAAACCATGTAATTATTAATTTGAAAATGGGTTTAATTGTTTCACATTTTTTTATTGGGAATTTTAATTTATAATTATCATTTGAAAATAAAAATGCACTTTAATCACTATATGCCATTTTCAATTTTCAACTTTCAATTATAAACCGCTCTCCACCAAATCCAATTCCACTATCAAATTGTCAATGATAAAATCCTGACGCGATGGTGAATTTTTGCCCATATAATATTCTAATAATTGTTGTATGTGTATTTCCGGCAAAAGCATTACTGGCTGCAACCTTATATCGTCTCCGATAAATTTTCCAAATTCATCAGGCGAAATTTCTCCTAACCCCTTGAACCTGGTAATTTCCGGCTTACTCCCTAATTTTTCAATCGCTTTTTGCCTTTCATTATCATTATAACAATAAATGGTTTCCTGTTTTTCTTTGTTTTTGCCGGGCATGGTACGCACCCGAAATAATGGTGTTTCCAGAATATAAACATGTCCGTTCTTTACCAGATCAGGAAAAAACTGTAGAAAAAAAGTCATTAATAAAAGGCGGATGTGCATGCCATCAACATCTGCATCTGTTGCAATTACTATATTATTATATCGCAGGTCTTCATACCCTTCCTCAATATTCAATGCATGTTGCAATAAATTAAATTCTTCATTTTCGTAAACAATTTTTTTAGTAAGGCCGAAACTGTTTAAAGGTTTTCCACGCAAACTAAAAACAGCCTGTGTTTCTACATTGCGCGATTTAGTAATTGATCCGCTGGCACTATCTCCTTCTGTAATGAAGAGCGTAGTTTCCATTCGTTTGGCATTGATCTCGTCTTTATTTTTCCCTTCGGCTGTATCATTAAAATGATAGCGGCAATCGCGCAGTTTCTTATTATGAAGATTCGCTTTTTTGGCCCTTTCATTAGCGAGTTTTTTAATGCCGGCCATATCCTTTCTCTCTCTTTCGTTCTGCTCTATTCTTCGCTTCAACGCATCTGCGGTTGCAGGATTTTTATGAAGAAAATTATTTAATTCCCTTCCCAAAAAATCGGTGATAAAACTCTTAACGGCCGGGCCTTTTTCAAACATTATGCTGGAACCCAATTTCGTTTTTGTCTGGCTTTCAAAAACCGGCTCCTGCACCCTTATGCTGATAGCTGCGCAAATGCTTCCTCTTATATCCGCGGCTTCATAATCTTTTTTATAAAAATCGCGAATGGTTTTTACATATCCTTCTCTGAAACCGGCCAGGTGTGTGCCACCCTGTGTGGTAAACTGCCCATTTACAAAACTGTAATATTCCTCACCATATTGATTGTTGTGCGTAATGGCTACTTCTATGTCTTCTTCTTTTATATGAATGATCGGATAACGAAGCTCATCTTCATTGGTTTTTCTTTGAAGCAAATCCAGCAATCCATTTTTACTTACATATCTTTTCCCATTATAATTAATGACCAATCCTGCATTTAAAAAACAATAATTCCAAAATTGATTGTCAAGAAATTCATTGATGTAATGATAATTCTTAAATATTTTTTCATCCGGAATGAAAGTTACTTCCGTACCATTTTGTTCAGTTGATTTCCCTTCTTTATCATCTTTTATCAATTGACCCCGTTCAAATTCTGCTGTTTTTTGCTTTCCTTCCCTTGTGGAGGTTACTTTAAAGTATTCGCTCAAAGCATTAACTGCTTTGGTTCCTACGCCGTTAAGCCCCACACTTTTTTGAAACGCTTTGCTATCATATTTGGCCCCGGTATTTATTTTACTTACAACATCTACCACTTTACCAAGCGGAATTCCACGACCGTAATCCCGAATGGTAACTGTTTTATCTTTTATAGAAACATCCACATTTTTTCCATAACCCATAGTATGTTCATCAATACAATTGTCCAACACTTCTTTAAGCAATACATAAATACCATCATCAGGGCTGCTGCCATCGCCTAATTTCCCGATGTACATACCCGGCCGCAGGCGTATATGCTCTTTCCAGTCGAGGCTCTTTATGGATTCTTCGTTATAATCAAATAAGTTTTTATCAGCCATTTATTTTTTATCAATTTTGGGCAAAAGAAAGAAATTTCTAACAATTTATTTTCGCAAGGTTTATTTTTTATTTCCATAATAATTGGTTTGAACCCTTTTTTAGCCCTGCAAAAGCAATTCTGTCAAATATACTTAAAGCGAAAAGTAAAAAATTGCGAATGTTGTGAACAGGTTGTGAAGAAATAAAAATAATACGATTTTGCAGGCTGGATAATGCAGAATTTATATAATGAAACAAGCAAAATAAATTTCCCGAAAGGACTTTATAATTTAAGAAATAGTACAATACTACTCCCCTTCACTCTCCCATTCCTTCAGCATCTGCAGTTTTGCTGCTGTTCGCGATCATACTATTTATTTCGGTAATTTCTTTAGGCGAAAAAAAACGCCATTTTCCTTTACCCAATCCACTAAGTGTTACATTCATTATCCGTACTCTTGTAAGTGATGTTACTTTGTAGCCAAGCGCAGCGCACATACGTCGGATTTGGCGGTTGAGTCCTTGGGTAAGAATGATCCTGAATTGTTTTTCCCCCTCCTGTTTTACAAAACATTTTTTTGTTACTGTTCCCAAAATAGAAACGCCATTACTCATTTTTTTTATGAATTCATGATCAATATTTTTATCAACGGTCACCACATATTCTTTTTCGTGACCATTACCAGTACGAAGAATTTTATTTACTATATCACCATCATTGGTTAAAAATATCAATCCTTCAGAAAGCTTATCAAGCCTGCCGATTGGAAATATGCGCTTTTTAAAATTGATAAAATCAATGATATTGGTTTTGTCTTTTAAATCAGTTGTACAGGTAATTCCTTTTGGTTTATTAAGCATTAAATAAACGGGGACTGGTTTCATTTTCAAAGGCTGCCCATCAATTTTTACCACATCATTTTCAAGCACGCGATTTCCTTTTCTTGCCACTTTTGAATTGATGGTTACACGGCCCGTTTCTATTAATTTATCTGCTTCCCTGCGGCTGCAAAATCCTGTTTCACTAATAAATTTATTTAAGCTGATGTCCATGATAATAAAAACAATATTACAATAATAAAAAGATTGTTATTAAAATGAGTTTGTGAAAAATTGTGCAAGGTTTTTGTTGCAAACAAAATAAATTCACCAAAATATTTTTACAAAGATGAAAAAAAGAAAATTAGGAAATACTGATCTTGAAATTGCTCCTTTGATTTTTGGTGGCAATGTTTTTGGCTGGACAGCCAATGAAAAAACATCTTTTCAACTGCTTGATATATTTATTGATAATGGTTTTAATTGTATTGACACAGCAGATGGTTATTCAGTTTGGGTAGATGGACATAAAGGAGGAGAATCCGAGACCATCATAGGAAACTGGCTAAAAAAAAGTGGTAAACGCAAAGACATTATTATTGCAACCAAAGTAGGCTGGGAGATTTCGCCACAGAAAAAAGGATTATCAAAAAAATATATTCTGGCAGAAGTGGAAACTTCATTAAAAAGATTGCAAACCGATTATATAGATCTTTACCAATCTCATAAAGATGATCCTCATACGCCAATTGAAGAAACCTTAGAAGCCTATGATCAATTGATAAAAGATGGAAAAGTAAGGTATATTGGTGCTTCTAATTTTACTCCAGATCGGCTTGAAGAATCAATGAAAATCAGTAAAGAAAAAAAATTACCCGAATACAAAACATTTCAACCAAAGTATAATCTTTACGACAGGGAGTATGAAACTGAATATACCGAAGTTATAAAAAAATATAATTTGGGCGTGATTACTTATTCTTCACTTGCAAGTGGTTTTCTTTCAGGAAAATATCAATCAGAAAAAGATTTTCCAAAAAGTGTGCGGGGAGGAGGAATGAAAAAATATTTAAATAAAAAAGGATTTTCGATTTTAAAAGCCCTAATTGATTTATCAGAAAAATATAATTGTTCTCCTGCATGTATTTCACTGGCATGGTTAATTCAAAACCCTTTGATAACCGCGCCGATAGCGAGTGCAACTAATAAATCTCAACTTCATGAATTAATGCAATCGACGGAAATTAATTTGAGTAATGAAGATCTTGAATTGTTGTCAAAAGCGGGAAATGCCATTTAGTTTATCAGAATATTTTATCTTTATTAATTCATTACATTATTCAAATAATTATCAATCTCAAATAATTTTTCAAAAATGAAAAGACCTCTTAAGAAAAAATTTTGGCAATAAAGCATCTTCGGTTACCGTCAATGAAGTGAAGGAAGTACTCAGTAAGTTAAAATAATAATTGTTGTTACCTGTTTGTTTTCACAAACTCATCCACGCTCATTGCATCATCTGCCAACAAATTTCCAATTCTTGTTCTGCGTAATAAGCTAAGGTACCCGCCACAGCCAAGCGCATTTCCAAAATCATTTGCCAAACTCCGTATATACGTTCCTGTGGTACACTCGACTTTAAAAGAGATTACCGGCATTTCAATATTGGTAATTTCAAAGGAAGAAATAGTAATCTTCCTGGGTTCAAGAATTACATCCACACCTTTGCGTGCCAAAAGATAAACAGGTTTTCCTTGCTGTTTTATAGCAGAATGAATGGGTGGCGTTTGTAGAATTTCCCCGGTGAATTGCTTGGTGGTTTCTCTAATTATTTCATCAGTAATCCCATCAAAAGATTTAAAATTTTCCGGCTCACTTTCAAGATCGTATGTAGGAGTAACTGCGCCAAGGGTGATGGTTCCGGTATATTCCTTTTCCTGGACCATATATTCATTTATCCTTTTGGTAAATTTTCCTGTGCAAACGATTAAAAGCCCTGTGGCTAATGGATCAAGCGTACCAGCGTGTCCCACTTTTTTAATTTTTATTGTATTGCGTATTTTTCTTATTACATCAAATGACGTCCAATCTAATGGCTTATCTATTAGTAAAACTCTTCCTTCTTCAAAAGTATTTTCAATCATCGTTTTTAATTAATTATGTAATTTTCATTTTAGCACCTTCCCATATTTCGTAGTTCAAATTGCCTGCCTTGCTTTTAATTCTAAATATTTATTAATAGTGTTCACTGTTAGCTTTTGGGGCGAAGAAAGAATTGATAAAATCCCGTACCTGGATAATTCTTTTGCAATAAGCCTTTTTTCAAAAGCAAATTTTTCAGCAATGGTTTTTATATAAACTTCTTCCACGTTCCCGGCATGTGAATTAGTAAGTTGGTACAATTCTGTATTCTCAAAAAATACCACCAACAATAAATGGTTACGTGCCATGGAACGTAAATAATCTATCTGCCTGTTTAATCCGGATAATGATTCAAAATTGGTAAATAATATCAAAAGGCTGCGATGTTTTATTTTATTCCGTATTTGCTGATAAAGCATTTCAAAATCACTTTCCAGGAAATCAGTTTGTTGCTTATATAGTGTTTGTAAAATAATCTCCGTTTGAATCGGTTTCCGGTCGGCCGGCAATATTGTTCCCGGCATGTTTGAAAAGGTGATCAGCCCTACTCTATCCTGTTTTTTTAAACAAATATTACTCAATACAAGGCAACTGTTTATTGCATGATCCAACAAAGTCATTCCACCAAAAGGCATTTTCATTAACCTGCCTTTATCTATAATGCAATACACCTGTTGCGATCTTTCTTCCATAAAATTATTCACCATTAAACCTCCTTTCCTGGCGGAAGCTTTCCAGTTTAAAGTTCGGATATCATCCCCGGAAACATACTCCTTGATCTGCTCAAACTCCATGCTCTGGCCTATCTTACGCATTCTTTTTGTTCCAGCTTCATTTTGCAAGGTGGCATTGGATAGCAATTCATATTTATACAATTGCATAAAAGCCGGATATACAGGAATAGTTTCTACCGCTTTTGCAGTAAACCTTCTCTTTAGAAAATGCAGCGGCGTAGAAATATATAAATGAATATCTCCAAAATGATATTCGCCCCTTTGCAATGGTTTCAAATACCAATGAATTTTCTTTTGTTCACGGGCATTTAGATCCAATCTTCTTTTCCAATCCCTGATCTGCAATTGTTTTGGTAATTCATCAATTAATTCAACATGAACCGGGAAACGAAATTCATTTTTAATAAAATATTCAATTTTATTTTCATCACCATTGCTAAACCTGTTATTAGTTATTCTTTTAGCAGAGACATTTTTTTTTGCAATAAACAACAAAGAATAATCAATCAAACAAAAAAGAATAAAGGCGAAAAAAAGAGCTTCTGCCGGGCGTTCCAAAACAGGGATATAAAAAGCCATTACAAATAAAATAATAAACCCTGCCATGACGATGTAAAACCGCCCGCCTAAGAAAAGATCCCCAAAATATTTTTTTAAAAAGTCCAAATGATCAATGATTTTTCTGGTTTCGATTTACCTGGGCACCTCTATGCTACTGATTATATTATTGATCAGTTCATCGGCGGAAATGCCTTCCATTTCTTTTTCAGGAGTTAAAATGATACGATGACGCATTACCGGTATCGCCATTTCAATAATGTCTTCAGGAGTTACAAAATCTCTTCCTTTTATTGCGGCATTGGCTTTTGATGCTCTTAAAATTGCAAGCGATGCCCGGGGAGATGCCCCTAAAAATAATGAAGGATTATTCCTGGTAGCATTTACCAACTTCGCGATAAACTCTACAAGTTTGGGCTCTATAATAACTCCATTAATAATATCACGATATTCAGCAATTTGCGAAGTGGTTACAATTTTTTGAACATTATTGAGCAATGTATTTTGTGATACTGATTGTTGATTCAATAAAATATTTATTTCTTCTTCAATGGTTGGATAATTGACAATTATCTTGAACAAAAACCGGTCGAGTTGCGCCTCCGGGAGGCGATAAGTACCTTCCTGCTCAATCGGATTTTGCGTAGCCAAAACAAGAAACGGGAAATCCATAAAATGAGTAATGCCATCAATAGTAACCTGCCTTTCTTCCATCACTTCAAATAAAGCCGATTGCGTTTTCGCAGGCGCACGGTTTATTTCATCTATCAAAATGATATTGCTAAAAATGGGGCCACGTTTAAATTCAAACTCCGCCTCTTTAGGATTAAAAACTGATGTACCTAACACATCGCTGGGCATAAGATCAGGAGTAAATTGTATTCTTGAAAAATCAGCATTGATGATTTTTGCTAATAATTTTGCGGTTAATGTTTTAGCCACTCCCGGCACACCTTCTATCAGTAAGTGACCATCACATAATAAGCCAATCAGCAGCAGGTCAACCATCTTATGCTGGCCAACAATTACTTTACTGATTTCATTTCTTATATTGATAACTGCATCATTTAATGTACCTATTTCAATGCGTTGTTCAAACAAGTTTTCTTCCATCAAATTTTCTTCCATCAGGTTTTAATTTTATTAAAGTTTTCAATTTTTAAATTTAAATTCAATAATTGTTCATCAGTTATATTTTCATGCTCCTGGATATTTTTTATCAATGAAAATAATTCTTCTGTATCATTTTGAGAAACGCCACTTTTGCCTGAAAGAGAATTTACAAATTCGGCATTAATCACAGCGGTATTTATAAAATATTTATTGCGGATGAGTTCATAAAAATAAGTAACCATTTTATCAGCGATATGGCGATTATTTTGATGCTGAAAATAGAGCCTGCCAATAGTTTCCGTAAAAGCTAAAGTAGCATTGTTGTTTGGTTTTACGATATCAATTTCTCTTTGTTTTCTCTTTATATTAAAAATTACATAAAGCAAAATACCGGCCAATGCAATATAAAAAGCCCATAGCAATGGCGGGTTACGTTTAATCACACTTAAAGTAGAAAATCCCTTATCATCCTTGCTGTTTAAATTATTTCTATTACGGGAAGAAGAAATGTTTTTATAATATTCATCCCAATAAATATACCGGGGATCAAATCGCAGGTAAGCGGTTACATATTCAAAATAGCGGTAATTATCTTTGGTTAATAAAAAATAATTGCTAAAAATACGGGGCGCCAGATGCAGGTACAGGCGGCCTCGTCCGGAAAACAGGAGAACATAATCTGGAAGTTTTTTTTCATTAACGCCCAAAACACTTGCGAAGGAAGTATCGTAGCTACTGAAGTAATTTAAAAAAGGAAAATAATAATAACTATAAGTATGGTATTTAAAATCATTTCCAAAATACATACTCACATGTGTATCGCGCATCTTCCCATTCACTTCATTGATTATTTCACCCTCCCTGTTTACACTGCAATAAACAGCATCCAGTAATTTACTATCAATATAATCGGCAGAAATAAATAAATCATTACCGGCTTTCACATATTCCATCATTGCATCTGCTTCGGCTTTAGTCAGGATCAGGTTTTTTGTGATCAAAAAATAAAGTGAATATTTTGAACCTGAATCGGCTTTTATATTATCCCATGTTTTATCAAAAGGTTTTTCTTCCACGTTTATTTCATAATCCGGAAATTCAGATTGAAATCCTTTATAAGCTATAAATGAACCGAAAGGTAATTTGTCGGTGTTGCGATAACTTTCTGTTAAAGATGGTAGTTGCCTGCCTTCTTGAAAACGGCAACTATTTAAACCTGCAAACAACAGGATACAAAAAATACAATATTTTAAAAATATTTTCAATTCGGTTTTAAACTTTTTTATTAAACAGGATAAATTCGCTTTTCAACTGTTCATATTTAATTTTATCAATAATAAATTTTCCATACCACACATATTCATAATTGCGGGTAAGCGATGCAAACAGCTTCTGGTGAATATTTGATGCCATTTCCTGTACATATTCATTGTTGGTTTTATCAGGAGAAAAATAAATTAATTCTTTATCTGACAAATTTTTAAGCGTTTTCAAATACCAAAATCGTGTTGAAAGATTAAAATCATTTTTTGATTCAGCTTCATGAATTAAAGAATCATATTTCGAAGATTCATCTAAGCCCGAAAGGAAATCTTCATCCTCCTTTTCACCAGGCTGTTTGATTCTCCTTTTAAAAATTCCATTTTTTAAAAATATTTTATAAAAAATAAAGCCGATAAAAATGATGGCCAACAACCAAAAAAATATCTTTAAAGGAAAACTGTTTAGAAATTTATTAAGGCCTGAATAATCAGCGGATTTTTTCTGAGGGCGTTTAACTTTTCCGATGGCCTCGTCAACGCTTACCGTATCTACTTTTAGCCCGGTTTTTTTTCTTAACAGACTGTCAAGGTAATTCATGTAAGCAAATTCCCGGTTCTGTTTCCATTTTTGTAAAGAATCATTTTCATCATTCAATGAATCTCTTTTAACAAGAGTATCATTATAGGTTTCCTGAATTTTGGAAATACTATCATGTCCCTTTTGAGCAAAAGAAAAATTGCCCATAAACATCCAAAAGGTTAGCAAAGAAAAAATGACCAGTTTACTTTTCATAGGCAACTCCATTCTTTACAATTTTGCCATCAATTAATTCAAAACCGGTTTTGTGTAAACGTACCGGATATAAAACAAAATACCACAGAATTAAAAAAAATGAACCTGCAAGAATGATGAGGCTTACGGGAACCGGAAGACCAATATCAGTTGAATTTTTTTGAAAAGTATTACTCATTAAATGAGTAACGTAACTTTCAAAAAATGCGGCTATAATAAAAAAAGGTATTAAACTGACACAAATTTTCATAGCATCTTTGGCCGACCGTAAAAATGATTGTTTGCGCGAATAAGTTCCGGGAAAAAGCCAGCCAAAACCTAAGATAAATCCGGCACAACTTGCAATTACGATAGACGAAATTTCCAATGTGCCATGAATCCAGATTACCATTACCGATTGCCAACCCAATCCCTGCGAAAAAAAGATGTACTGAAAACAGCCAAGCATTAAACCATTGGTCCACATTAATAATAATGTCCCTATTCCAAACAAAACCCCGAACACCACAGTTTTAAATGCGACACTTATATTATTGTATGCTATACGCACAAACATGGAAAAAGGATTGTCATCTTTATATACACCAAACGGATCACCTTTTTCGATACGGGAGATTGTTTCATCATAATAGCCTCGTTGTACATTATGATTAAAAAAATCCGGCGCATACGCTGGATCGTTGGTTGAGGAAATTACACCTACCGCAACAAACGATACAAATAACAGAAACGTAAAAAGAAAAACTTTGTGATACCTTCTGAATAATAAAGGAAGTTCATATTTCCAGAAAAGAATGATGCGCGAAAAATTTTGTTTTTTATTTTGATAAATACTTTGATAAATAGAACCCGCGATACCATTGATCCACCGTGTCACTTTACTTTTTGGGTAAAAAGTTTTTGCATAAGAAAGGTCGTCCAATAAAGTAATAAACCTATCGGCCATCTCATCGGGATCATTCGTTTTTTCATGCTGATATTGATTCCATTTATCAACATTCTTTTTTATAAACCTTGCTTCTCGCATAAAATTAAATTAAGAGACTTTTTCTCTATAGAAAGGTACTAACG
>DATCMY010000533.1:0-1777 GCA_036565505.1 Hanamia sp. | reverse complement strand
ATGTAGATCCATCTGGAGAATACATTGTAGGTAGTGGAAAATTAGCTGCTTTAATTCCGGTATTTAGTTTTGATAAAATCCAGAAAGCAATTAATGATAAAGCATTTGAAGGAGATTATGAAGGTATTCCGGTAATAAAATACGAAGCTGCTTTATACGGCGAAGTTAAAAAACCAGGCCTTGGGCCTTTACACACAGAGTTTGACGACAAAGGCAATGGTTATACAACTATGTTTGTATCCAGTGAAGTTGTAAAATGGAATATTAAGGATTTGAAAGTATTGGATAGAGTCCCAACTTATTATTCTCCAGGCCATTTAATGATACCAGGTGGAGATACAAGAAAACCAACAGGTAAATATTTAGTAGCGTATAATAAAATTACAAAAGACCGCTTTTTGCCAACAGGCCCGGAGTTAGCTCAAAGTGCTCAGTTGTTTGATATCAGCGGGGATAAAATGCAATTGATACTTGATTATCCAACCATTGGAGAGCCACATTATGCACAAGCAGTTGCGGCTAGTGTTATCCGTGATAAATCAGTTAAGTTCTTTAAAATTGAAGACAATAACAATCCCTATGTATCCAAAGGCGAGGGTGCCACGAAAGTAGTAAGACAAGGTAACAAAGTGCATGTATATATGACAGCCATCCGGTCGCATCTTACACCTGATAATATTGAAGGAATTAAACTGGGTGATGAGGTATATTTTCACTTAACCAATATTGAACAGGATTGGGATGTGCCACATGGCTTTGCCGTAAAAGGCGCTGAAACTGCTGAGTTGTTGGTTATGCCGGGTGAGACATCTACCTTAAAATGGATACCTGATAGAGTGGGTATATTTCCTTTTTATTGCACCGATTTCTGCAGTGCTTTGCATCAGGAAATGTCGGGTTATGCCAGAGTTTCAGCAATCGGCAGCAATGTTCCAATAAGCTTTAGTACAGGAACTAATCTGCCTAAATCGGATAAGATACCTACAAAATAATATTTAGAATAGTGTTATTGTTGATTGTTCATGGCCGATGATAATTGATTAATATTTGAATTATAGTTGTAGCTACGCTCCATCAATTTTCAACTCTCTCTTTTTATTTCAATTTAGTTGGATGAAAAAAAATAAGATCACTATGTTAACCAGGGTATTACTTTTTATATGCGGCCTTGGTTTATTGACAGTTTTATTCACTCCAATTTGGCGGATAGATTTACAGGCACCACAATATCCGGAAGGGTTAAGAATGTTTATTTATGCGAATAGGTTAGTAGGTAATATTGATATAATTAATGGACTAAATCATTATATCGGCATGAAAACCCTGCATACAGATGATTTTGCTGAGTTTAAAATATTGCCTGGAATCATTATATTTTTTTCTGCCCTTTTTCTGATTGCAGCTATAGTTGCAAAAAAGAAGTGGATGAATATATTATGCATGCTCTTCATAGCTTTTGGTGTTTTGGCAATGGTTGATTTCTGGAGATGGGAATATGATTACGGGCATAATTTAAATCCCGATGCTGCCATCATAGTGCCTGGTATGTCTTATCAGCCGCCTTTAATTGGCTTTAAACAATTATTAAATTTTGGTGCATATTCAATGCCTGATATTGGTGGGTGGATCTTTGTTGCAGTAGGAGTTATTCTATTATTCTTTGTAATATATGAATGGAGAAGAAAAAAGATATTAATTATAAAAACCAGCACTTTAACCTTGTTGATTATTGGATTACTGTCTTTGTCGTTTAGTGGCTGTAGTACTGATCCAGAAC
>DATCMY010000532.1:0-3619 GCA_036565505.1 Hanamia sp. | reverse complement strand
CATGATTATTCAGCCGGTAGATTTTATGCCTAACGGCGATCAGAGCATGTGCGACAGCTGCCCTGATATAACTGTATGGACAGACAAGGACGGAAAAGATCATTTGGTTTGGTCTTGCAGACTTGAAGAGCCGATGCAGTACGGAGAGTTTTTGCATACGGTACCGAGAGTGGATATTCCGTGAGGCTTGACCAGGCTATTCCGTGCGCTTTGGAGCACCGAGTTGTGTAAGCAATTAAGAAAATCGCAATTAATAATCAATAAATTAATATGGTCAAAGTGTTACGGAATTAACTGTTTGCTATTCCGGAACGAGGTGATCAATGGCTCCGGATTGTCCAGGCTTGTCAGCCCCGAATTGCAAGTTTTTACATCATTGCCCATCAATTAGCCAATTTTAGTTTCAATAATTGCATATCCTCACTTACTTTAGAATCTAAAATTTTGGCGTAATGCTGCGTTGTCCTGATGTTTTTATGGCCGAGCATTTTACTTACACTTTCAATAGATACACCATTGGCTAAAGTTACGGAAGTTGCAAAGGTATGCCGGGCAATATGAAAGGTTAATTCTTTATTAATTCCGCAAACATCCGCTATTTCTTTTAAATAACTGTTCATTTTTTGGTTGGATAATACAGGCAGTACTTTATCCTGATCAGCACATTCCGGGTGATCTTCATATTTCTGTATAATTTGTAAGGCTTGCGTTAAAAGTGGTATCCGGGAAGCCGTATCGGTTTTTTGCCTTGTGGTGAAAATCCATTGCTGCCCGTCTAGGCCTTTACTAATTTCCGAGCGTTTCAGTTGTTTAACATCTATATAAGCCAGTCCGGTATAACAGCAGAAAATAAATATGTCTTTCACCTGCTCAATTCGCAAACTGCTATAGGTTTTAACAGCCATTGTTTCTAATTCTTCTTTAGTCAGGTAATCCCTTGCCACTATCTTTACTTTAGGCTTGTACTTTATAAACGGGTCCTTGTCGAGCCAGCCATTATCAATACACATCAGGATGATTTTTTTAAAGTTCTTCATGTATTTTACGGTAGAGTTATTGGCACATTTGCGCTCCGAACGTAAATAAAAATCGTAAGACATAATAAATTCATGGTTAATGCCTTCAATATTTATATCATCTACCTTGTATTTCCATTTAAGAAACGCCTGGGTATGCTTTAAACTTGTTTCGTAACGGTCGGCGGTACCTTTGGCATATTCTGTTCCAATAAGTGCGGTAACCTGCCTGTTATGCTCTTTAAAGATTGGTATCAGCATTTTACAACTTTCTACATCGTCTTTTTTTAATAAAACATTTTTCAGGTTAACTGCGGTTAAGGGTAGTTTCTTTTCTATCAGGTGCCGATGAATTTCATAAACATGGTGTTCAAGGGTTTTTAGATAATTATTTAATGAGCGTACTTCCTCACCCGTACCATTTAGTTTCTGTCCGTTTGCATTCCATTTGTCGGGATTGACATAACGTTTAGAGGAGATTTCAATGCGTTCCCCATCAATAGTAACCCGTAAATAAACCGGAACTGTACCATCACCAATCATTTTTGATCGCTTCACGTAGAAGAGTAGTCCAAAAGTTTTGTTCATCGCTTAAAGCTTTAAAAGTTATAAAATTAGTTCCTTTTATGGCTGCGATCAAGATGTTAAATGGCTGAACAGGCTCAATAACAGTAACTTATAAGCTTTCTGGTGACCTATTGGGCTTTTAACCCCTACAGGTCACCAATAGGTCACCAGAAGAATGCGATTATTTGGTTTTATTTGGATAGGACTATAAACAAAAAACGCTGTAAATAATTCATTTACAGCGTTTTTGATGTTCTTTAAAACATAGCTAGTGGAGCCGGAGGGATTCAAACCCTCCTCGGCCTTTGATATAAAGCGTATAAACAAGGAAAACAACAAAGCTGTTCAATTATATCTCACCAAGTACATATCTAAGAATAAGGACGAATTTGAATATCCAGTAGAGACAGCTTTTCTTAATCAGACAGAATTGAACACTATCCAAAATAAGGAGTTCACAGTCGAGCGGCTTAACATGGTGCGTGACCTTTTTATCTTCAGTTGTTATACCGGCTTGTCTTTTATTGATCTGATGAATTTAAAAGAAGGTAATATCACACCTGGCGAGGATGGCAGCTATATGTCGAATGTCTTAATTCCTTTGGCAGATCGCGATAAAAGAAACTCTTTAAGCTGGTTCTTTCGGAGAACTTTACCATTTGGAGCGACGCATTATCCTATGGAATTGACGAATGGCAGGGTTTTAAAGGCGATGTATATCACCTCGGCTCAATTTGATCAGGATGGCCAGCTGTTTATAGATGATTTGAACAAGGGAAAGCTGAAATCCAAAAACGGTATGACGGGATATGACCACCACGACTTGATACAATTATTGAAGGAAAAGGAATTTAAAAACGAGGTTAAGATCATTGAAAAGTTCTACACCTATAAGCCAGAAAAAAAGAAAGCCGTTAAACCTGCTGAAGAAATTAGCCGCGACGTTTTGCCCGATTGGAATAGCGAAACGCCTGAAGATATTTTTTGAACTTTTAAAAAAGTTAATTATAGCCATGGTTATAATTAATCTAAAAAAATCGAACCGCTTATCTGCTTGAAGATTAACGGTTCGTGAAGTTTCGTGCGCCTAGTAGGCGCATTATGGGTCGTTTCTAGAATGTGAATTTTGTACAAGTCCTTGATTTTTAATTTGTTTTATTTTGCCTAAACATGAGAAGTACCGAATTATTCGTCATCAAAAACACCAATCCGGCTACCTGGCGGTAATTCGAGTTTTTAGGCAATTGATTGTAAAACAGCATTTTGAACTTAATTGATATAATATAAATTACTTAAAAGACAAAAGGAGGTGACCTATTTAACACCAACTAAACCACAATACCTACTTACAATTTGTTTTCAGCCAGTTTACGAAAAAAATCTTTGGAGGCGTCAGAACTGAAAAGCTTTTTTGCTTCCTCGATGATCTGAATGGTTGTCTTGGCCTCTGCTTGCCGCCTAAGTTCTTTCTTTTTCAGAAAATCTTCCCGACGCTTGGCTTTTTCATCATTACTTTCCATGATTGCTCCTTTTTTGATTAGAAATCTTTTTAATCAGCTACGTTGATAATTATCAAAAATACATGTTATCTAAATATCCGACAAATACAGTTGATCCTATGCCGCTGGAAAAAAATATTTCATCAAAGATTGATGATGTAAATTCTTGTAGCGTAATATATTCGCTTAATAATCGGAAATAATCCGATTATCTGTTAATAATTTAACATGATAAATTTTTTGGTTATAATCGGAAAATTTCCGATTATTGATATAAATTTTAACAAATGAAAGCAGAAGAGCATTTAAAGGATTATGGAGAGGGGCCGCTAACCCGGCAGCTCATGTTATCATTGCTGAAAAGTTATAAGCGTCCTAATGATAAAATAGCTGAATTGGTTAGTTCAGGTGTTTTAACAACGGTGAAAAAAGGCTTATACATTACCGGTCCTAAAAGCCGGGCTGATAAAGCGGAGCCTTTCCTGATCGCAAACCACCTGTGGGGACCAAGTTATGTATCGTTTGAAACCGCATTGT
>DATCMY010000531.1:0-11799 GCA_036565505.1 Hanamia sp. | reverse complement strand
GCCATTAATTTTCTTAAAAGCGGGTTTCTTAATTTTTCAAATTTTGGGTTGATGCTGATAATGGCTTCCAATGCAGCAGGGTTTTGCTTTATAATAGAGGCAATTTTGGTATCGGCATTTATGGTCATGGTCATTTAAAATAATTATGATAAATATCTAACTGTTTGTCAATAGAATCAAAAGTCGTTCTGGCAGTAGTATCAGTAACACTTTTTAACTGATTGGTTTCTTTTAAAACAGGCTCCAGCCAATGATGAAGGGCTTCATGATTGGGGCCGGACATTTTACATTCCTGTATCATTTTATTTAAAGAATTACTTAAATCCCTGCCTACAATATGATATTCATTTAATGAAGGGTGTTGCAGCATTTTAAAATTATCAGCAATGGTGCGCAGGTCTGTTACATTACGATTCGTACTTGAATCCGCTTGCCATTTAGCTCCATTGTTCAGCTTTAGCTGAATGCCTGAATCAACACGCTCCTGATGGGCGGTAGCAATTTCAGCATTATTTGAATTTTGATTGCAAGCTAAATAAATAACTGAGCATAAGAATAGATACAATAACCTTTTCATTAATAATCATTTTAAATTAATAACCGGACTATCTGCATTTGTCTATGCGATTAAAAAATACGGGCGGCATCGCACAGGCCTGTTTTGAATTTAGCTAAATTTTATCAATCATTATTATACTGTAAACAAGGCCTGGCAACGCATTGGGGTAAACAAACTGGTTTTTCAATTTTATTCTTTTTCCAAATCAAGTGACTTTGGAAACAGGATATTGTTTTCGAGATGAACATGAATATGCAGATCATTTTCAAATTCATCCAGTGTTTTAAACAGGTAAGAATAACTGGCACAGGCATCTTCGGGCAAAGCATAGTTATTACTGAGTGTTCTTATCTGTTCCAGCTTTTTCCCAACTACGTCATGCTCATGTTCCATCATGTTTATGGGAGCTTGTACGGTATTAAAAGTTCCCTTTTGTAAAGGATTTCCATTATTCTTAGAAGCCGCCAATTGTTTTATGTAAGGGAATAAAACGGTTTCTTCTTTCACCATGTGCAATGATAATTCTTCGCATACTTCATCTGTCAATTGGCTGATGGCCAGTAATTCCGGATGCCGGCTTCCATGTACGCTTGCAACCTTCGATGCATAAGACCGTAAATCAGGGATCGTTTTCTTTACATAACTATGATGTGTGTTTACAATATAGTCGGCCAGAAAATCAAGGCTCCAGTCATTGTATGGCAATGGCCGGGATCCTGTTATATTCTTATCCGCGGTTTGTAATTCCTGCTCTACTTTTGTAACATCCAATCCTTTTTCGGCACAGGCCTCTTTCACGGTTTTTTTGCCACCACAACAAAAATCCAAACCATATTTTTTGAACACTTCGGCTTTGCGCAAGTCTTTCGCCGCTATTTCGCCCAGGGTCTCATCTTTTTCTCCAGCTACTTTTTTACTGATTTTTACTCTCCAAAGTTGAGGGCCTTGCTCCAGATATTCCCACACAAAAATATTCCCTCTTTCACCTAATAACTGATAATAAAGTGGCTTAGGATCATGATCGTTATGGATGATTAAACTTTCTCCTGGATTTAATTCATCAAATTTTACAAAAATGGTTGGATGTTTTAGTTTGGGTTCTATTAAGGTTACGTTTAGAATATTTTCTTTTTCTGATGTTTTCACTATCTTTTCGTCTGCTATTGCAACTTTGTTTTTTGAAATCTTTATTCTAAACAACTCTGGCCCTTGTTCCAGGTATTCCCAGGTGAAAATATTCCCCCTGGTATTCTCTAACTGAAAGCGGAGCGGCATAGGATCATGGTCATTGTGTAAAATCAGGAATTCCCCGGGATTCAATTCATCAAACCGTGCAAAAATAGTAGCATGTTTTACCCTGGGGTCTAATAAAGTTGCATCCAGGATATTTTCCTTGTCACCTGCCTCCAAATTATCTTTAGTAATTTTTACTTTCCATAATTCCGGTCCCTGCTCAAGATATTCCCAGGTAAAAATTTCTCCCCTTTCTGCCGCAAGCTCATAATAAAGAGGTTTAGGATCATGATCGTTGTGTAATACTAAACTTTCGCCGGAAACCAATTCATCAAACCGGACAAAAATCGTTGGATGTTTTAGCTTAGGCTCTATTAAGGTTACATTAAGTATATTCTCTTGTTCCAATAAAGTTTCCATTTTTAATATGATTTTATAAGTTAATTGAGTGCGAAGATAAATAATTATTTTTAATAAAAGTATAAAAGTACTTTTATTCTTAAAATATTTTTATCCGGCTATTTTTCACTTTGAGAATCATAGGCTTAAAAAGATAACACTCTCCATTTCATAAATTAAAGTTTACGTTATTGGTAATTGATGAGCACAGTTTAAGTTACCTTACTTTCCATCTCCTCCCCCAACAACTGTTGAATTGTTTCCTGCAATATTTCCAATATTTCATCTGCCTGCTTTTTATCAAAATCCTCATGTTGTTTTTTGGAAACACCAAGGCTGGTCAATTCAATATTCACATCAGGAGCCAATGAATGATTATTTAAACAAGCTTTGGAACAAGCAAGCGGACAACCATCAATAGCAATAATTTTTCTTCCTGACAGAGCTGTACGTACCAGCTTTTTCACATTGCCTCCCACACCTGCAATGCAGGACATTTCTGCCACACCTATTCTATCTAACTGCACTGCAAGATAATTGGCCATTTGAGCCGCACTGGAACAACCAGAACAGGAATACACAAGTGGTTTTGTTTCAATTAATTGATTCATAATAAAAGATAAAGTACTATTAAAAAATTGCGAGTTATAGATGTTGCTACTACTGTATATGCAGAAACTACGGGTCCCGTTTTTTAATATTGAATAAAAGGATATTCCATCTTTTCCTCAATAATTTCCTGGTTTATTGTGTCCGGTACATATTCAACCTCTCCTTTTTGAGAAACATAGTCCGGTATAGGAGGTACTTCGGTGTAAGTATATATGCCCATCATCGTTACGCCTGCGATACTTATCGTAAAAATTATTAGCAAAGGCAGCCACCAGTTTTTAGGATTAAGCAGGTAGCTGATAATATTTTTTTAGCCATAAAATAATATTTTTTGATAAAAATAATAATAAAGGATGAATTTATCTTTATTTATTTTGTAATTATATTTATGCTTTTTACATGCAGAGATAAATAATCAATGCCCAATCAAAAATGGCATAAAACTAAATTTTCGTCTATCAATTGGAGTTATGGTAATAGATTAAAACAATAGGATGTTGGCATATAAAAATTGTAGTCTTCTTTAGACGAATAATATTTATGTTTTCTCAAGCAACAGAATATTCACTTGGGGCGACCATTTATATAGTCAAAAAAAGTAAGGAAGATATAAAACTCGGTATTCAGGAAATATCAAATGCTCTTGATTCAATCTAATAATTTGCAACAAAAATCCTGCAACTATTACCTATGATTAAAATAGATATTTCTTTTCGCGGAGCCAATGGAGGTTTTTTCATTCTGAAAAAGCAAAAAAATAACCGCACGTTCTATCCAGCAAGCTATGAAAGAGGATGAAGTGCATTAAAAATGTATCCTGGGTTTAAAAGTGTGTTCAGAAATCCTAACAGGCACTTTAAACATTTGCTTTCAGATTCAGAAAGTGAAAAATTGTTAATTCAGTAATTTTAAGGAGGAACAATAGAAGATAGGAAATAAAAATTTAGGGGTTGTTGGCAATTTCCGAGCTAATTCCAAATTGAACAAACACTGAATAATGGCTATAAGTAAACGAATATTAACCTGTGCAAAAATTCAATTTAAGTATCAGCCAACAAATCAAAATACTCATCATCTTCATTTTTACCTCCAAAGCCTTTGCCTATGGTTTCATGCGTTTCCAGAAATTCAATTGAGCTAATCCATTTTACCATTTTATAACCCAATTGATTTTCTACCCGAAGTCTAATTGGAGCACCATGTACGAGAGGCAATGGTTCATAATTCATTTCCCATGCCAGTATAGACTGTGGCTTCAGGCAATTATCAAGTGTATTTGTATCATAATATAATCCTCCGTAAAGCCCTTCACCAAAAGAATAAAAAGCGATTATTGTCACAGATGGATGTGGCTTTACCATTTCCACAATTTTGCTGATAGGTATGCCGCCCCATTCTGCTATGCCCGACCATCCCTGGATACAGTGATGCATAGTGATGTTTTGTTCTTTTCCTAAATCCTTAAGTTCTGCTAATGATAACTCCATTGGGTTTTCAACCAGGCCGCCAATTTTAAGTTTATAATCTTTAAAATTATTTGCTGCCAGCTTTTTCCATTCTTCTGATGAAGGAATTTTTCCGTTCGGCCAGAAGTATGGAGAAATATCTTTTTTCTGATAATAAGCTTTTGGCTTAAAACGATTCAACGTAATGCGCCATAAATTTCCATTGATAGCTGCATCAATTTGCTGAAGCGAACGCTGTTTGTTCCAGGAAAGCCAATGAGCCAGGATACAAAAAAGTATTGTTGCAACAATAATAACTGTACCAATATACAATCCGGAAGGACTGCTCACATCATCGGTTCCCAAAATGATATGATTCATATTTCTCACTAATCCTGTTACGGCTACTAATGCAACATGTACAATTATAAAAATCACATAAGCAATCATAACCATAAAATGAAAGGAACGGGCGCTTTGACGATTACCAAACAATTTTGGATACCAATGAAAACGGTTTTCAATGGCTGGCGACATTGCCATACCCGTAAGCATAGCCAATGGTGCCAGGAGAAATACCACACTGAAATAAGAGAGTTGTTGCAACGGATTAAAATGATAAAAGCCATTTGGTTCAACCGGCATATTAAATGTGGCATAATGAACAAAAACATTCCAGGAATCAGGGATGATTTTCCAGGATACCGGAACAAGGCGTTGCCATTGGTTAGTATAAAATAGAAGAAAAATAAAAACCGCCCCATTCAATACAAAAAAAGGTACTGTTAAAAAATGCCATGTTCTTGCCATGCCTATAGTATGTTTGTAACCTGGCAATCCCGCTATTGGGCAAATATATCGGGCATCTTCTTTAGCGGTCCATAATTTATCTTTTGGAACTTTTACTGGAGTAAAGCGTATCCATTCGGTTCCAGGTGCGCAACCATTATTCCAATAAAGCCGGGGATGATCCACCAAAATAGAAAGGCCGCTTCTTATTATCAATACAAGGAAAAAAAAATTGACCCAATGGCTAAGATTAAGCCATAATGGAAACCCAGTGGGGTACGAAGCCTTTGTTGGAGAAATAGACAAAGAAGGATCTGCGGGTAACCCAAATAGCAAATATTGAATCCATGCAGCGGCAATAAATCCTAAAATGATTAATCCAAAAATTACCATCATGTAAGGCTTGACTGCTATAAATGCACGCCTGTCCGGTGGATAGTGCACTGCCTTTTCTTCTTTGGTAAAATGGGTAAACATTTATAAGGAAGGTAATTAATAACTTTATAAGAAAGGAAATTAATGAAAATGGAATTAATGAATCCAATTTAAAGTTACACTTTTTCCTTCTCCAGGCCTCTCTCCAAAAGTCTCCGGAGTGAGAGAGAGCCGGATAGAAAAAAAATAAATTAATCCTAAAAAAAAGAACGGTTTTCTCAATGATTTTAAATTTATTGTAACAGTTGGAATTATTGTAAATAATTACCTTGAAACAGATAGATTCTACTTTGCATCACAATTTGCAAGGATGAATTATAACATTAATTGAGAATCATTATAACATTTTAGATATCCGGTTTTCTAAAAGCCCTATAAAAGTAAATTTAGTAATAATACTGATTTACTAAAATAAAATCTTTTCCTGGAAAAGAGCATCAGGAAATTCAATGATAAACATTAAACAATTTCATGAAGATTTTGATCAATATCAAATTGATAAATTTACTTTTGACCAACTCATCATAAAATGGAAATACGATATTTAAGACTTATCAAAGCGATTGTGGAAGAAGGAAGCATAACCAGAGCAATGGATGTTTTGCATTTATCGCAAAGCGCATTGAGCTATCAATTAAAAGAAGCGGAACTACAGGTAGGAACATTGGTTTTTTATAGAAGAAACAAGAAACTAATTCTAACGCCTGTTGGTAAGAAGTTATACGCTATGGCCAATAAAGTATTGAAAGAACTGGATATCGCAGAGTCTGAAATAAAGAAAATGATGATTGGTGAGAATGGTGTGATCAGGATCAGTACTGAATGTTATACCAGTTATCACTGGCTTCCTGCTGTACTTAAAAAATTCAGTAACGAATTTCCCAATGTTGAAATCGAAATTGTTTTCGAAGCAACACACAGGCCTATTGAGAAGTTGATAGAAGGTGAGTTAGACGTGGCTATTACCAGTAACCCTGAACACATTGACCAGGTCGAATTCATTCAACTCTTCTCGGATGAAATGTTGGCTGTTGTTTCTAATCAACACCCATGGGCAAATAGAGCTTATGTGGATGCAGAAGATTTTCAGGATGTTTCATTGATTATTCATTCACTACCATTAGATACAGTTTCTATTTTCCGGACTCAATTAATGCCAAAAGGAATTGATCCTAAAAAATTAATTGTATTACCGTTGACTGAAGCTTCAATCGAATTAGTTAAAGCTAATATGGGAGTGATCGTTCTTGCAAACTGGGCATTGATACCCTATTTAAATGATGAAATTAAAGCCATTAAAATTAATAAAGAAGGATTTTTCCGTCAACAATATATTGCCAGGATAAGGGATAGAAAGTATCCTGTTTTTTATGATTACTTCATCAAATTTTTAAGAGAGGAGATTAAACTAAATACAAATTCAGATCGCAACAAATAATTTTAACATAAATCAAATAATATGAGTTTAAAAATTGGAGACACTGCTCCGGATTTCAGTGCGCAAACTACAGAAGGTGAAATTAATTTTTATGAATGGCTGGGAGATAATTGGGCTATTATTTATTCACATCCTGGAGATTATACTCCCATCTGTACAACTGAGTTAGGGCGTACTGCACAATTAAAGGAAGAATTTGCTAAAAGAGATACTAAAATACTTGCTATAAGTGTGGATGGTATTGAATCACATCGAGGTTGGGTTAAAGACATTAACGAAACTCAAAAAACTAATGTAGATTTTCCTATCATCGCCGATCCAGATCAGAAAATATCTAAATCTTATGCAATGATTCATGAAAATGCTTCCACATCCGCAACCGTTCGCTCTGTCTATTTTATTGGCCCTGATAAAAAGATCAAGGCAACTATTACTTATCCTGCGTCTACAGGAAGAAATTTTGCAGAGATATTACGTGTGCTTGATTCATTGCAACTAACCAATAAATATAGCGTAGGCACACCGGTAGATTGGGAAGTGGGGCAAGATGTAGTTATTTCTACTACCATTAAAGATGAAGATATTCCGGCAAAATTTCCAAAAGGTCACAGAGTGGTAAACTCTTATTTGCGCTATACTCCTCAACCAAATAAGTAAATAATTAATTGGGAGCCAGATTTGAAAAGAGAATCTTTTTCTAAAAAAAATTAGCAATTTTATGAAACTCACAGGTTCTGCAAAGGCCTGTGGGTTATTCGACGCAGAGTAATTGATTAAAATAAAAGCAATGAAAAATCTGGATACGTTGTGTGTTCACCCAATTAGTGAAGATGAAAATTTTGGTGGTTCTGTTACATCAGTCATTTTTCCTTCAGCGGCTTATAATTACCTGGATGGAGAATTACAATACCCGGGATTCTATTCCACTTATAATCAAAAAAGGCTAGGTCAAATTATGGCCAGTTTAGAGCATGGCAAATGGGGTATGGTTTTTAGTTCTGGTATGGCAGCAATCAGTACTTCTATTTTATCATTTGTGCAACATAGTGACCATATTATCTTTTCAAGAGATCTTTATGGCGGCACGTGGAAGTTCGTGGAGCAGGAACTTCCGAAAAGAGGCATTTCTTTTAGTTATGCGGATAATACAATAGAAAGTTTTCAATCTTTATTGCAAGATAATACCAGAGTAATATATATAGAAACTCCATCAAACCCGTTATTGAACATTTTCCCCCTGAAAGAGATTGCTTCTTTTGCAAAAAAAAATGGATTAGTCACAATAGTAGATAATACTTTTGCCTCTCCGGTAAACCAATTACCCCTTTCACTTGGAATTGATATTTCGGTCCACAGCGGTACCAAATACCTTGGTGGCCATAACGACCTACCATTTGGCGCTTTGGTTTCCAATATTCCAGATCACAAGGATTTGATCTATTCAACGGCTAAAATGTATGGCGGTTCATTGTCGCCTTATCAATGTTACCTGGTGGAACGGAGTTTAAAAACATTAGCCATAAGAGTCCAAAAACAAAATGAAAACGCACTAAATCTTGCTGACTACTTGACAAAAAATTCAGTAGTTAACAAAGTTTTTTATCCGGGACTTTCATCACATCGTGATCATCAAATTGCACTTCAACAAATGATGGGTTTTGGAGGAATCTTATCTTTCGAATTAGACCTAACTCCGGAAAAAGTGACAGTTTTTTTAAAAAGCCTTTCGATTATTCAGCCTGCATTAAGCCTGGGAGGAGTAGAGAGTTTAATTTGTTCACCAGTAACAACATCACACAGAAATTTATCTGCTGAACAGCGTTATAGCCTGGGAATAAAAGATAATTTATTAAGGCTATCCGTAGGAATTGAGGATGCCGGCGATTTAATTACCGATCTTCGCTTAGCAATATTAAAGGTAGCCTGAAGCTAGTTATCGCCTCGCTTAATCAGATTTATTGCCTTATGTTTAACTAATTCTTGTTCACCAAAAGGTTTATGGCTCTTGGTTGGAAATTTAAAAAACTACAATTAAAATACCAGAAAAATATTCCTATTGGCTGTAGGATTTAAATAATTTGTGTTAAGTATATGAAGATTCTTTTTTGCCTGAACCTTTCAATCCATTAAAAATAAATACTAGTATACTCACAAAAGCTTACACCTGGAATATACATTTATCACCAATGCTTAGCCGCATTTTTTTACTTACATCAATTACCCTGAGATACTCTGGACGACACATCGTTTGGAAAGTTCTTTCAAACAGCCCGATGGAAAATTATTGGTACATAACATTCATAGAATAAAAGCAAAAAGGAGATTATAAAATGGAATCTGTACTTTTAAAGCATCCTCAAAATGTGTTTTATTTAACCAATTAAAAAAGAAAAGGAGCTGAATAATCATCCCCTTCCCTATCGCAATGGCATCAATCTTATTGCCGCCAGGCTGCTCTCCAACAACCTCGTTTACTCTTAGATTGATAAACCAATTGAATTCTCCTTCTCAAAAAAGTCGTTCACTATTTTCGTAAATTTGTAAAAAAAATATAGAATATTTTTTTTACAAATGAGTATCTAACATTTATTCAAATTTGCCTGGCCGATATCTTCTAATATATCAACAATATCTTCCAATCCCACTGAAATGCGTATAGAACCTGGGTAAATCCCAATTTGATTACGCTCTTCTTCACTTAATTTTGAATGTGTTGTAGACGGAGGATGCGTCGCTATAGAACGTGTATCCCCCAGGTTAGATGTAATCAATATCATTTTTAAAGCATCAAGAAAACGTTTGGCCTCCTCAAACCCACCATTTACATCAAATGTGACAACACCTCCTCCTGATTTCATTTGCTTTTTTGCCAGTTCATATTGTGGATGTGAAGGTAAAAATGGATACCTTACTGATTTTACTGCTGGATGCTGCTCCTGCAATTGAGCTACTGAAATCGCATTCTGACAATGACGGTCCATCCTGAGTGGCAAGGTTTCCAGGCTCCTTGATAATAACCAGGCATTAAAAGGCGACATAGCGGGACCTGTGTGCCGTATAAAAAACATCAGTTCGTTAATCAATTCTTTTTTCCCTACAACTACTCCCCCTAACACACGTCCCTGGCCATCCATATACTTTGTAGCAGAATGACATACGATATCGATACCATAGGGTATGGGTTTTTGAAGATATGGGGTAGCAAAACAATTATCTACATTGAGGATGATGCCCGGGTATTTCTTTTTAAGGCTGCCCAGCCATTCGAGGTCAACCAGTTCCAGTCCAGGGTTTGATGGAGTTTCCAAAAATATCATTTTTGTTTCCGGTCTGATTGCGGACTCCCATTGCTCCGGATTTAAAGAATCCACATATGTCCTGGTAATTCCCCATCTTGGTAATAACTGATTAAGCAGCTGAATAGTAGAACCAAATATGGAACGACAGGCAATCACGTGGTCACCGCTTTTTAAAAATCCTGCCAATGAAGCAAAGACGGCAGCCATTCCTGAAGAAAAAGCTAAACCATCTTCAGCACCCTCCATTTCACAAACCTTCTTTATAAATTCAGTAGTATTCGGATTGGAATAGCGCGAATAAATATTAGCTTCCTGTTCACCTGCAAATACGGCACGGCCCTGTTCCGCATCATCAAATATAAAGCTGGAAGTCAGGTATAATGGAACAGCATGTTCGCGGTTTGCGGAACGGCTGACCTGTGTTCTTATGAGTTTAGTTTGTTCCTTCATGTATTTCTATTTTAGAATGCAACTGATTTAAGCTTTAAGCCTGCAGACTCTTTAATCCCAAACATCAGATTCAAATTTTGAACTGCCTGGCCGGCTGCACCCTTTATCAATTATCAATGACGCTGATAATTAAAACCTTGTCTTCATGTTTCTTTGGATACACTAAAATCTTATTTGTATTGATTACCTGTTTCAAATCTGGATTAACATCAGCTACTATAACAAAAGGACTATGTTTATAATGATTTTTAAACCGCGTTATTAAATCTTCTTCAGAGAGTGTTGCCTTAAAATAAATTGAAGTAAAAATTCCCCTGGTAAAGTTTCCCCGAACAGGAATAAAGTTGACATCAGCATTAAACTCAGGACAAACATCTTTCAATGTTTCATTAATCTCAGCCAAGTGCTGATGAGAAAATGCTTTATAAACAGAAACATTGTTGTTTCTCCAGCTAAAATGTGTTGAAGGCGATGCTGATTGCCCTGACCCGGTAGATCCCGTTATCGCATGAATATGAACATCCTCTTTTATCAGTTGGATGACCGGCAATAAAGATAGCGTTATGGCAGTCGCGAAGCATCCGGGATTAGCTATACTTTGAGTATTTTTAATTTTTTCAATATTATGCTCGGGCAGACCATAA
Source organism: Hanamia sp. (assembly GCA_036565505.1). Classification (GTDB taxonomy): domain Bacteria; phylum Bacteroidota; class Bacteroidia; order Chitinophagales; family Chitinophagaceae; genus Ginsengibacter. The sequence goes on along the minus strand of DATCMY010000531.1, from coordinate 496 downwards.
ACAAAATCTCTCCCATGGCTTTGTTTGGTATTTCCTAATCGAAAATCCTGGCTTAAGTCTATGATCTTTATTTTAGGAGCGACATAATTTTCCGATAGAAATTTTTTAGATTGTTGATGTCCCCCGCATAAAAAGATTACATCCACAGTGGTATCCCAAAATTCTGTAAATTTTAATTGACAATCTCCTATAAGATCAATGTGTATACTACTGACTTTTTTATCATGCTGGCTTTTGCTTTGGACATATTTAATTGTTGCATAAGGATGATTAACAAGAATTCTGAGCAATTCACCAGCCACATAACCAGAGCCTCCTATAATTCCAATTTCAATTTTTTTAGACATAGCCAAAAGTAATTTCATCAAACTCAAAACAAGGCAATAATCTATGAAACTTTTGCATGTATATAATTTGTCAATTAAATAATAAGTCCAATATTTTCATAACAAATTGGCTAAATGAGTATTGAGCATATCATTTGCCTCCCTAATGA
>DATCMY010000530.1:0-8915 GCA_036565505.1 Hanamia sp. | reverse complement strand
TGCCTACACTTATCCGAACAATGTAAATGAAGATGGCATTCTGTTACCAAACTGTGAAGGTAAATATTGCAGGGCATTGCCTCAGCCGGTATTTCCCACACCATTATATGAAATAATTGCTTGCGGAATTTTGTTTCTGGTTCTTTGGGCAATAAGAAAAAAAATAATTGTGCCCGGAGTTATGTTTTGCATATATCTGATCATGAATGGTATTGAAAGATTTTTGGTAGAAACCATTCGCGTAAATACCACTTATTCAATTTTTGGATTGCATCCAACACAGGCGGAACTCATTTCTGCAGCATTGGTAATAACGGGAATTGCAGGTATAGCTATTTTTAATAAAAGGTACAATAATGCCAAAGCATAATTAGCATCAAAACCTAATTTTCAACAATAAGAATTTTTATAATCAACAGATTAGTTATTCTTTCAAAAGATTCTTTTTTGAAAGGCCTATCACTAATTCAGATATTTTCATATTTATTTTTGGGTTTGTTTTTATATACTTTAGCTCCAGCCTTCTACCCATACACTTTCTGCCGATAGGTAGATATGCAACTATCAGTAATTGCGCTGCAGCCCGTCAGTTATGAATAATAATTCCCCAAAAAATATCCTTTTATAATTGTCAAATAAGCTGAAATTTTTTTAAAGTAATTCAATAAATAAGAAATAAAATTTAAAGTGAATACTGAATTATTATTCTTCCTGTAACTTTTTATTAGTCTATCCGTTTACATAAAATCTTTACCAATCAAATTGAATTATTTGCCATTCATGTATCACTATGTACTATGCAAAGCATAGTACATAGTTTTGTTTTGTAATGTTCAAAACATAGTAATATAAAAAAATGAAAAAGTCAACAATCTTAACCATCTCTTTGTTAATTTTTACCACATTCGCTTTTGCTCAAGGCCAGGCCGGATCTATAAAAGGTTCCATTACCGATGGTGGTGATCAAAAAATTATTGATGCCGCTACTGTATCGCTTTTCAAAGCTAAAGATTCAGTATTGGTGAAAATAAACCTGGCCGATAAAGAAGGCCACTTTGTATTTGACCAGGTTCCTCCCGGTAAATATTATTTATTAGCCACTTCTACCGGGCATCTGAAAACCTATAGCCCGGTTCTTACAGTCAAAGATGCCTCTGAAGTATCAGCAGGGGTTTTAAAATTAAAAGACAATACTAAAACATTGAAAGAAGTAAAGGTGGAGTTTAAAAAACCTTTTATAGAAAGAAAAATAGATCGCACTGTTATTAACGTAGATGCTTCCATCACTAATGCCGGAACCACAGCTTTGGAAGTGCTTGAAAAAGCGCCCGGCGTTACCGTTGATAAAGATGGAAATGTAAGCCTTAAAGGTAAACAAGGAGTAATGATTATGCTGGATGGACGGCCTTCGTACTTAAGTGGGCAGGAATTAGCCAATCTTTTAAAGAATATGCCTTCATCATCCATAGATCAAATTGAAATTATGACCAACCCTTCTGCAAAATATGATGCAGCCGGCAATTCAGGGGTGATCAATATTAAGACGAAGAAAAATAAATTGAAAGGTATGAATGGAAGCGTTAGTTCGACTATTCTTCAGTCAATCTATACAAAAACCAACAACAGTTTTAATATTAATTACCGGACAGGAAAAATAAATCTTTTCGGAAATTACAGTAATTCATTTTGGCAAAGCAAGCAGGAATTGTACATACTTAGGAAATTCAGAAATGCCAATACAAAAGAAATTGAAACAATTTTTGATCAGAATTCTGTTATGAAAAGAAGTTCTCAATATCAGAATTTAAAAGCTGGAATGGATTTTTATGCTAATAAAAAAACTACTCTCGGAATAGTAGTTTCAGGTTATGTGAATCCTTCTAAAGAAATTAATCTCAATCAGACTGATTTGAATAATTCGTATAATCAAATTGATTCAATAGTAATTGCGAACAACACTGACAAAGGAAAGTCAAATAATTTCGCAACTAATCTTAATCTTCGCCATGTATTTGATTCCACAGGAAAAGAATTTACTGTAGATATAGATTATCTCAATTACTATCAAACTTCCGATCAGTTTCTGGTAAACAATTTTTTAAATCCTGATTATACTATAAGAAAAGATCCGAATCAATTAAAAGGAAATCTTCCATCAAAAGTGAATATATATTCAGCGAAAGCTGATTTTACTTTTCCTCTAAAAAACACGGCCAAAATAGAAACAGGGTTAAAAAGCAGTTATGTAACTACTGATAATGACGCGTTATATCAAAATAATACACCATCAGGATATGTAACTGATGAAGGAAAAACAAATCATTTTATTTATAAAGAAAATATAAATGCTGTTTATGTAAATTTTAGCCAACAAATAAGAAAATGGGGATTCCAGGCAGGTTTGCGGGCAGAAAATACCAATTCAAAAGGCCATCAGGCTGGTAATTCTTCACATCCCGATTCTGTTTTTACAAAAGAATATACCAATCTTTTTCCAACAGCTTATGTAAGTTTCGCTGCAGATAAGAAAAATACTTTTTCTATAAATTATGGACGCAGAATTGACCGCCCTGATTACCAGGATTTGAATCCATTTTATTATTTTCTTGATGAATATACTTACCAGGTAGGAAATACATTGCTTCAGCCGCAGTTTTCAGATAATTTAGAATTATCACATACTTATAATGGATTTTTAACTACTACACTTAATTACAGCCAAATTCATCATGTATTTACCGAGGTACTAAAACAAATAACCAGTGAAAGGAAAACTTTTCAGACCAAAGAAAATATAGCGTCAAAATCAAATGTAGGCCTCGCTGTAAGCGCCCACTTTCCGGTTGCTAAATTTTGGAGTACGAACGTTTACAGTAGTGTGAGTCATGATACTTATAACGGGCAACTCAGCGGTGGAATGCTTAAAGTAGAAAACACTACTTTCCTTGCTAATATTAACAACCAACTTCAATTTAACAATGGATGGAGTGCCGAGTTCAGTGGTTTTTACAGATCAAGAGGAATAGAAGGACAGATAGTAATAAACCCATTGTGGAGGCTTGATGCAGGGGTGCAAAAACAAATATTAAAAAAGAAAGGAAGTTTAAAATTAAGCATCCGCGATATTTTCAACTCCCAGAATTTTTCGGGAAGTGTAAATTACCAGGATATCGATGCATATATTAAAAACACGAGGGACAGCAGAACCGCATCACTTACCTTTTCATATCGGTTTGGGAAACCAATGCAAAATCAACAACGCAGAAGAACAGGCAGTGCATCTGATGAACAAAGCCGGGTGAAGACATCAGGAAACTAAAGCTATTTCGTGTCTGGAAGTAATCCGGGAGAATGGGACGGTTATGAATGAAAGCTGGTAATGAAATCAAAAATATATTGCTTTTTACCGGCTTTCTTCTTTTTGCCTTGTCATCAATTATTTCTTCATACTGGTGTGGCTCAGTAACGTTTAAGGCGAATACTAAACCGGTTAAAGACCTTTAAAATTTCCTTAAATTTCTAAATTCTATTCTCCCCGTCATTTTTTATCTTTGCTATTCTTAAAACTTAAAAATTTCAACATGCCTTCATTTGATATCGTAAGTAAAGTGGACCTCCAGACTCTGGACAATGCCATTAACACCGTTGAAAAAGAAATCAAAAATCGGTTTGATTTTAAAGGGAATCATGTAGTGATAGATTTGAATAAAAAAGACCTTAAGCTCAACCTGGAAGCGGATAGTGAAATGAAATTGTCGCAGATGATTGATGTACTAATCAGCAAAAGTATGAAGCAGGGTTTAGCAGGCGAAATATATGATCTAAAAAAAGAACCTTTCCAAAGTGGTAAAGTGGTGAAGAAAGAAATTTTAGTTAGAAATGGAATCAGCCAGGAAGATGCCAAGAAAATAGTAAAACTGATAAAAGATGGTAAATACAAAGTGCAGGCATCGATTATGGATGATATTATAAGGGTAAGCGCCAAAAAAATTGATGATCTTCAGGAAGTTATTCAGGCATCGAAAGGCTGGAACTTAGGACTGGCATTGCAATATGTGAATATGAAAAATTAAAGATTTTTCGTTTTGCAGATATTTATTATTTCCTTAGCTTTGCACACTCAAAAATTACATGGAGACTTTATAAAAGGAAGCCATGTTTAAAACTTAAAATATGAAAAAAGACATACATCCATCAAATTACAGATTTGTAGTTTTTCGCGATATGAGTAATGGTACCATGTTTTTAAGCCGCTCTACTGCAGCTTCAAAAGAAACAGTACAATGGGAAGATGGTAAAGAATACCCGGTGATAAAACTGGAGATTTCAAATACATCTCATCCTTTTTATACCGGTAAAAATATGCTGGTAGATACTGCGGGCCGTATTGATAAGTTCAAGAAACGCTACGCAAAAAAGCAATAATGATTTTTTAGTTTTGATTTTTTTATCCCCCTTCAATGGGGGATTTTTATTTCATCACCCGTATTTAAATAAGTAGATTAGCAAATGAATATTTTGCTCGGTGATAATTCTTTTAATAATTCACTTTTTCCTTTTGGAGTAGTAAGTTCTATAGCGCATGTAAGAATCGGCATCCTCACCATTTTTGAAAAATGGCAATATTATTTTCCCGGCAAAGTTTTGATTGCTTCCGAAAAATTAATTCATGATTCAGAAGATTCTGATGTAATAACATTTCCGGCAAACTTTATTCCTTCTTATGATTTTTTAAAACAAATTTCAGTTCAAAAGGAAAAAATTCCTTTTACTCCTGATTGTAAAATTCTTGAACATCCCTGGCAAATTTTTGAATACAATGAATGGGCCATCAGCCAGGATTTTAAAATGATTACAGCAGGAAGAAGTTCTGAAAATATTTCTTCAACCAACCAGGTTATTTGCCCTGAAAATATCTTTATTGAGCTGGGCGCCAAAATTAATTTTTCCATTTTAAATGCAGAAAAAGGCCCAATATATATTGGAAAAAATGCGGAAATCATGGAGGGTTGCTTGCTCCGTGGCCCTATATCAGTGGGAGAGAACAGCGTTTTAAAAATGGGAGCGAAAATTTATGGCGCTACTACCATTGGCCCATATTGCCTTACCGGTGGTGAAATAAAAAATTCAATTCTAATGGCATTTTCCAATAAAGCCCATGATGGGTATTTGGGCGATTCGGTAATAGGAGAGTGGTGCAATCTTGGCGCCGGAACCAGCAATTCCAATTTGAAAAATACCGCCTCATTTGTAAATGTTTGGAGCAAAGAAAAAAATAGTTTTATCAACTCCGGTAAAAAATGTGGTTTGCTTATGGGAGATTACAGCCGCAGTGCCATTAACACTTCTTTTAATACCGGGACTATTGTAGGAATTTGTTGTAATATTTTTGGCAATGCGTTTCCCAAAAAATTCATTGATAATTTTTCCTGGGGAAATGAAAAATATATTTTTGAAAAAGCGATTACAGATATCAATAATTGGAAAAAATTAAAAAACCGGGAAATAACCGAAAACGAAAGACAATCATTAAAAAACATTTATTAAAAAAATAAAAATCATGAGAAAACAAATTGCCGCGGCAAACTGGAAAATGAATTTGACCATTCAACAAGCCAATGAATTATTAGATGAAATCACTAACAAAAACATTTCACTTTCTGCAGACCAGCAAGCTGTTTTTGGAGTGCCATTTCCTTACCTGCTTTTGGCAAATGAAAAAGTAAAAAAATATGCAGGATATTTTATTGCTGCGCAAAATTGTTATACCCAGGCTTCCGGTGCTTATACAGGCGAAGTGAGCGCTGCGATGATCGCTTCATGCGGAATTGAATATGTAATTATCGGCCATAGCGAAAGAAGAGAATATTTTGCTGAAGAAAATAAAATGCTTGCGCAAAAGGTTGATGTTTGTTTAAGTAATGGATTGAAACCCATATTTTGTTGTGGTGAGCCATTAGAAATAAGAGAAGCTGAAACACAAAACGACTATGTAGAAAAACAAATAAAAGAAGGTTTATTTCACCTGGAATCTATAGCTCTTGAAAATTTTGTAGTAGCCTACGAGCCAATATGGGCAATAGGTACAGGCAAAACTGCCAGTGCAGATCAGGCACAGGAAATGCATGCGCATATTAGAAGTGTTTTTGCCAATAAATATGGAAATGATATAGCAGAAAGTATTTCAATTTTGTATGGCGGAAGCGTAAAAGCCAATAACGCTAAAGAGATTTTCGGTAAGCCTGATGTAGATGGCGGCCTTGTAGGCGGTGCATCTTTAAACGCATCTGAATTTTCGGAAATAATAAAAAGCTTAAAATAAAGTGCAAATACATTAGCCCGGTTGAAGAACAACACCGAACATTATCTTTCTATAATGATCTATATTTTCCTCTACCTTCTTATTGGAAAGTTTTTGATCATAGAATTGTAATTTTTTTTTAACTGACTTTTTTTTAACAGTTGATTTTTGTGCAATATTATATGCAACCCCTTAATTTGTATTTCAAATTTTAAAAAAAATCAACATGAAAAAATTACTCATTTCAGCACTTTTGATCGCAGGTTCTTTTGGTTTGGCCAATGCACAGGCAAAGCAAAAAAAGGAATCTAAAAAATCAACCACCAAAGTAACAGCTATGAAGGCAGAATCTAAAAGTTCGAAGCCGGAGAAAGTTGTAAAAATGAATGAAAAGAAAACTACTGAAAAAACAGTAATAACTGCCCATTTAAAAGCTGATGGTACGGCTGATAAAAGATATAAAGAAAATAAAACCACAGCAAAATCCGCCGGACCAATGAAAAAAAATGGCACACCGGATATGAGGTATAAAGCGAATAAAAAGAAATAAGAATTTTTACTAAATAATTTGAATAGGCCGGTATTTTACCGGCCATTTTTTTTATAATGAATCACGTTTTATTCTATAACTCATTTTATTCAATTACTTTTATTCAAAATGGATTTGAATAATGTTTTGCACCAATTAGATTGCGTAAGATCATTTTATAAAACTGTATGATCTCCTATAATTTCACTTAGCGCCAATCCCCAGTGTGGTATTTTCCCTCCCAAGGTATAGTACATTTGTTTGAAGCCCATTTTGAGTGCATAAGGTGTTACCCCCATTTCTAAATGACTTTCTTTACCGCCCCACCATTCATTGGTACGCATATAAAATCCTTTTATTCCTCCCATATCGCCCATGCACAGGATTTCAAACTCCACAGGTTTTACTTCACCATTAAATACACCTAATTCTTTTGCTAATGTATTTGCTAAAACCTCTGCTTCCATGTGGCCTAATGAACCGATTTTTGGAACCGTTAATGAAGCTGCATCGCCAACAGCAAAAATATTCTTGTAGTCAGGGTTACGCATGTACAAATCGGTAACTACAAATCCCATGTCATCCGTGAAAGGCAATTCTCTTAAAAATGAATGTGCTTGCCAATCCGGGAAAAGGATGGAAACTTCGGATTCCTGTGTAGTTCCATCGTTAAATTCTATTCCTCCATTATAAACTTTTTTAATCCCCAGTGTATCTGCCTTATAATGAAAACCCATGTTTTGCATCATCGGTAATAATTGATGTAAAATAGTTTCACCGGCATCTTCTGCAATTACTTTTGCGGGTGTAGATAAATAAACTGTAGAGGCATTGCCCTTATGATTTTTTTCGAGCCAGTGTGCCAATGAAAAAGCTAATTCAACCGGGGGCCCTTCGCAGGCAGTCATAGCAACAGGTAAACCTTTAGGTAGCTTTTCACTTTTGCCTTGGTGAAAAACATCGGAAGTGAGAATAATCGGACCACCTTTATAATCGTTGTGCAGGTATTTTCTTAATCTGTTTCCCAAAAATGTATCGGTGACACTATGCCCGTTTTCAGCAAAACCATCAATTTTATCATACGCTAAACGATTGCCCAAAGCAACTACCAGGTAGTCGTATTTGATTTTCCGAACCGGATGTCCCGGTCTCTCATTAGGCTGATAAAAAACGGTATTTGTTTCCGGGTCAATGGAAGTAACTTCTGCCTGGATAAAAGAACTGCCATCGTACTCGAGGTACCTCATAAACTTATATTGCAGGTCGATTGCGGGGTTAATGTTTGCCAAAACCTGTATAGGAATATTGGGAACAAATGTGAGTAGCGATTTTCGATCAATGATAGTAATTGTTGCTTTATCTTTTACAGATGCATGAATGTATCTTGCCGTTGTGAGCCCGGCAAAATTGCAACCGAGGATTATAATATGCGGCTTTGACATAATATTATTTTTAGAAGATTAAAAAAATATGTTTTTGAACACACCCTAATTACCATTCAAAAAAAACATTTCATTTGCGTGTATTCAAATATCTCTTTTTGCCAGATAGAAATCTACCATTTCATAATTACTTTTTTCTCGTTCCTCCATATCATGTACAGTTTTTGGTGGAGGCACAATTACTTTATCACCTTTTTCCCAGTTTAAAGGCATAGCACATTGATTAGCATCGCTGGTTTGTAAAGCCAGTAATACTCGTTTGATTTCCTCCATATTTCTACCAATATTTAATGGATAGTACATGATCAAACGGATTTTACCGGTAGGGTCGATAAAGAAAACAGCACGAACAGCTGCTGTTTCACTTTCACCGGGTTGAAGCATCCCGTATAGCTTTGCAACTTTCATATCAATATCTGCTATAATGGGAAACTTCATTAAAATACCTAATTTCTCTTTTACATTGTGTACCCAAGCCATGTGAGAATGAATACTGTCAATACTTAACCCAGATTGCAGTTATATTCAGTCAAAGAGCCGTTGTTGTTAAGTTTCATTTTTTTTGAGTGTCAGTTTGTGTACTACAGATTTTTCAAATTCAATAATAGCTTCATTTTTTACTTAAATCTTTATTTTCAAAAAC
>DATCMY010000529.1:0-20746 GCA_036565505.1 Hanamia sp. | reverse complement strand
GCTAAAATTTTAAATGAATTAAAAAATGATTGGGAAGGAACCGTCAAACTGATCTTTCAACCTGGCGAAGAAAAAAATCCTGGTGGCGCCAGCCTTTTAATAAAAAAAGGTGTTCTTGAAAATCCAAAACCAGGGGCCATTTTTGCTCTCCACGTTCACCCTGATTTACCTGTGGGTAAATTCAGTTTTCGCGGAGGTATGGTAATGGCCAGCGCCGATGAAATATACATTACCATAAAAGGAAAAGGCGGCCATGCGGCATCACCGCATTTAACTACTGATACCATTCTTACTGCTTCGCAATTAGTGGTGAATTTACAACAGGTGGTAAGCAGGATGAACAACCCTTTTAATCCTTCTGTGCTTTCCATCACTTCCATACAAGGGGGAAATACTACGAATGTAATTCCTGCTGAAGTGAAGCTAATGGGTACTTTCCGGGCAATGAACGAAGAGTGGAGATTTAAAGCGCACGAATTGATAAAAAATATTTGCAAAAATACCGGGGAAATTTCCGGGGCGGCAATTGAAGTGAAAATTGATATTGGTTATCCCTTTTTAGTAAATAATATTCCACTCACGGATGAGGCTAAACGAAAAGCCCGGGAGTTTGCCGGAGAACAAAATATAGAAGAAACCGAAATGCGCATGGGTGCAGAAGATTTTGCTTTTTATTCTCATCTTATTCCTGCCTGCTTTTTCAGGCTTGGAGTAGGCAATATTGAAAAGAAGATTACTTCCGGTGTACATACGCCCACCTTTAATATTGATGAAAATGCCATTGAAAACGGCATGGGGATTTTGGCATGGCTCGCCATTGCTGTATCTGAATAATGAATTTCTTTACATTAACTACCTTTACTTTTTTTACAATAAAATAAGGCCTTAATTGGCTTTGGTTTAATAGTTAGATATGGAAAATAAATTTCGTAACCAGGAAGCGCTGGATTATCATTCCAAAGGGAGACCTGGTAAAATAGAAGTCATTCCCACAAAAGCGACCAAAACACAAAGAGATCTTTCAATGGCTTATTCTCCCGGCGTGGCTGTGCCCTGTTTGGAAATTCACGATAATCCGGAGGCTGCTTATAAGTACACCGCTAAAGGAAACCTGGTGGGTGTTATTAGTAACGGTACTGCGGTATTAGGATTAGGTAATATTGGCGCCGTAGCGGGTAAACCGGTAATGGAAGGCAAAGCTGTTTTATTCAAAATTTTTGCGGATATTGATGTATTTGATATAGAGATCAATGAAACGGATCCTGAAAAATTTGTTGAAATTGTCGCAGCATTGGAACCTACTTTCGGCGGCATCAACCTGGAAGACATAAAGTCGCCTGAATGTTTTTATATTGAACAAAAACTGAAAGAGCGTTTACAGATTCCCGTTATGCATGATGACCAGCATGGCACCGCTATCATAAGTTCGGCTGCTCTGTTGAATGCCCTTGAAATTCAAAAGAAAAAAATAGAACGTGTAAAATTTGTGGTTAGCGGCGCCGGCGCCGCAGCTATGGCCTGTGTACAGCTTTACGTAGCCCTGGGTGCCAATCCTGCTAATTTTCTAATGTTTGACAGCAAAGGAATAATACACAGTGAGCGTGAGGGTATTGATGAAATAAAAATAAAATTTGCCACTACCAAAAATAAAAATCTCACATTAGATGCTGCAATGAAGGATGCGGATGTTTTTATCGGATTAAGTGCAGGCAATGTGGTATCTCAGGAAATGGTAAAAAGTATGGCCAAAAATCCGATCGTCTTTGCTTTGGCTAATCCTGATCCCGAAATTACCTATGATAAAGCGATTGCTGTCCGCAAAGATTTGATCATGGCTACGGGAAGAAGTGATTTTCCCAACCAGGTAAATAATGTGCTCGGCTTCCCGTATATTTTCAGGGGAGCCCTGGATGTGAGGTCTACGCAAATTAATGAAGCAATGAAACTTGCGGCAGTTAAGGCTTTGGCCCTGCTGGCAAGATCTCCTGTGCCGGATATAGTGATGATGGCCTATAATGAAAAGAATATTGTTTTCGGCCCTGATTATATTATCCCTAAACCATTAGACAGCCGGTTGCTATCTACAGTGGCGCCGGCTGTGGCAAAAGCCGCCATGGAAAGTGGGGTAGCCCGTTATCCAATTACGGATTGGGATGCCTATCATTCTGAATTGGATAAAAGGTTGGGAATAGACAACCAGCTATTGAGAGTGATTGGTGCCAAGGCGCGCCAAAATCCTAAAAGAGTGGTTTTTGCAGAAGCTGAAAATCAAAAAATATTAAAAACGGCACAACTTGTGCAGGATGAAGGGATCGCGTTTCCTATATTATTGGGAAATCCTGAAAAAATAAAAATGATCGCGGAAGCAAATGGAATTGACCTGGATGGAATGCCTATCATTGATCCTAAAAGTGAAGCGTCACATAAAATGAGAACTGAGTTTGGTGAACTGTTTTTTGCAAAGCGCCAACGCAAGGGATTCAATTGTTATGAAGCAAAAAAAATTATGCGCGACAGGAATTACTTTGGTTGTATGATGGTGGAAACAGGCGAGGCAGATGCAATGATATCGGGGCTTTCAAAAAATTATCCTGATACCATCCGCCCGGCGCTTCAAATTATTGGCCTCGAAGAGGGATCAAAAAAAGTAGCCGGCATGTATATTATGATGACTAAAAAAGGACCGTTGTTCCTGGCGGATACTACAGTCAATTTTAACCCGACCGCCGAAGAACTGGCTGACATCGCCATGATGGTCGCCAAAGAGGTCCGTAATTTTGGGATAGTTCCCTGCATTGCCATGTTAAGCTACTCTAATTTTGGCAGCAGCAATTCTCCGGAAGCCAGGTTGGTAGCAGAGGCAAGGGAGATTGTGAAACAGAAAGAACCGTCACTCATCATTGATGGTGAAATGCAGGCCAATGTTGCTTTCAATAAAGAAATTTTAAAAGACAATTACCCGTTCAGCGAATTAGTGAATAATGATGTAAATGTGCTCATTTTCCCTAATCTTGCATCGGGAAATGTTGCCTATAATCTGTTGCAGGAAGTAGCCGGCTACGAAGCGATAGGTCCTGTTTTGCTGGGTATCAGGAAACCGGTTCATATTCTTCAGTTGGGTAGCCAGATACGCAGTATTTATAACATGGTATTAATATCTGTTATGGATGCTCAAACAAAATGTGAACAACAAAAAAAATTAGAAGAAGAACCATCCCGTAGATGGAGGAAATCAAAAAAATCAAACGCTATAGTTTAATATTCTAAATTTCCCATGCAATAAAATGAAATTATTTTCTACTATCGGCGCTTATCTCACAATGATGAAAGGCATGTTCACCAGGCCCGAAAATTTTAAAATGTACTGGAAAGAATTAATGCACCAGTCTGTTGAAATTGGTTTTGGTTCCCTCGGCATTGTGGCAGTGATTTCTGTATTTATGGGTGCGGTAAGTGCTGTGCAAACGGCCTATCAGCTTACGAGCCCGATGCTTCCCATGGAAACGATTGCGCAGGTAGTTCGTGATACAGTAATCCTGGAATTTGCACCTACCCTGGTTTGTATCGTTCTTGCGGGAGTGGTGGGAAGTAAGATTGCAGGAGAATTGGGCAACATGAGAGTGAGTGAGCAAATTGATGCCCTTGAAATTATGGGGATCAATACAAAATCCTATTTGGTAGCCCCTAAAATTTTAGGCGCCCTTATTACAATTCCCATATTAGTAGTTATCGCTATGGTTTTAGGCATTTATGGCGGAAGGCTCGCCGGTAGCCTTGGCGGTATTCTTTCCGGAGATACTTATGATAGGGGCTTAATACAAAATTTTCTTCCAAAAAATGTCGGGTTTGCCCTGGTAAAAGCCTATACATTTGCTTTTATCATCAGCAGTGTTCCCTCGTTTTATGGCTACAATGTAAAAGGAGGTGCTTTGGAAATTGGAAGAGCAAGTACTATCGCTGTAATTACCAGTTGTATCCTTATTTTATTTGCGGATTATATTTTAGCGTTCTTTTTATTATAATATGAAATGAGCCATAATAAAATCTTGAATACCAACCGGGATGATTATTGGCGAATTGCATGTGACAATTAAAAAACAATAAAATAAACACATGGAAATACAGGCAACTGATTGAAAAAATTTCACAATTGCATTATTTATGATTGAAATAAAAAATGTTTCTAAATCTTTTAGTGGTGTAGAGATCCTTGTTGATATAAGTGCAGTAATGGAAACCGGTAAAACCAACCTGATAATAGGTGCCAGCGGCAGCGGAAAAACAGTATTGCAAAAATGCATGGTGGGCCTGTTTGAAGTAGACAAAGGTGATATCCTGTTTGACGGGAAAGACTTGACTAATATGCCGGAAGATGAACGTAAAATTTTGCGCCAGGAGATAGGAATGCTCTTCCAGGGATCAGCCTTGTTCGACAGTATGACAGTAGAAGAGAATGTAAAATTCCCATTGGATATGTTTACCAAATGGAACCATGCAAAAAAAATGGCAAGAGTAAATGATGTACTTGACCGGGTAAATTTAAAAGATACTAATAAAAAATTTCCTTCTGAAATAAGTGGTGGTATGAAAAAAAGAGTAGGTATCGCCAGGGCCATTGTGCTCAAACCAAAATATTTATTTTGTGATGAACCCAACTCCGGCCTTGATCCGCAAACTTCTATGGTGATTGATAAATTAATTCATGAAATCACTAAAGAAAACGATATGACCACAGTGATCAATACACATGATATGAATAGCGTGATGGAAATTGGTGAAAATATTCTTTATTTATATCAGGGTAAAAAAGAATGGGTAGGAACAAATAAAGAAATAATTTTCAGTAATCATGAAAAACTAAATGAATTCATTTTTGCTTCAGAATTTTTAAGAGATGCGAAGGATATGCGCATGCTTGAAGAAAAAGGCATTATTGATAACGACCGTAATATGGACGAAATTATGAGAGATGGCGGAGCCAATCTTGTTATCGGCGATGAAGATAATAAAACGGAATAAATTGCCCATTGCCTCTTGCCTAATGCCTCTTGCCTCTTGCCTATTGCCCATTGCCTCTTCCCTCTTCCCTCTTCCCTCTTTCCTCTTGCCTAATGCCTATTGCCTATTGCCTATTGCATTGCCTCTTCCCTCTTTCTTACGAAAACCTCCTCCTCACCAATTGATCAAATTGCTTCACAACCGGATCAGAATCCTTCCAGCCTATTTTTAATTTCAATTCTCTTCTTATCCAGTATTCCGCTTCAGCGAATATTGAAAAATTCTGTATGGTTTTTATGCTGCGTTCATACATGGCCTCATCTCCACGGAATAATTCATTAATAAAAAGGAAACGGTCATTGACGCCAATCGCTTTTTTCAAATCTTTTATAGGAGCTGCCGTAAGTGATTGCGAAAGTTCTATTATTTCTTCTTTAAAACGGTCATTCAGCGATTCCGGGTATTCAAAAGGGAGTTCATTTTTTGCTGGATAATTCCCCTGTAATTGATCCTGGTGCGAAAGGGTTGGCACTTCTTCAATAGGATCATAATTGAAAGCGGATGGCCTGTGGGCACCCATTGAATTTACTGTTTCCGCATTCTTTTTTATCTGTTCCAGTTCTGCTTCTATCTCTTTTTCATCAACCTGTAAAATTTCAATTATTTTCTCTTCTGCCTTAACTTTAACGGGTTCAATGGTAACATTTTCTGTTTTTAATTCAAAAATAACCGGCATAATTACAGAAATATTTTCCTGTTCCTGGTTTTGTTTTTTTTCTAATTTATTTTGTAACTCTTTTTGCAAAATCTGTAATGTATGCAACATAGCCTGTGTTGATGCTTTTTCCTCAAATTGCTTTTGCAGCTTTTTCAACATTGTTGACACTCTTTCCATATTGATATTGTAAAATAAATTAAGAAAAATAAGGAAATAAAATGTTTGTTTTTGATTTAACGAAAAATCATTTTAACCTTGCAATCGTGGCTAAGTTACAAATTGATATCAAAATTAAATACAAAAAATGTTTATAGAACCTAATTTTAGAGGTGAGAGGCGTGGCTGGATTGAAGTTATTTGCGGAAGTATGTTTAGCGGAAAAACCGAAGAATTGATCCGCAGGCTTAAAAGAGTAAAGATCGCAAACCTTAAAGCAGAGATTTTTAAACCTGCGGTTGACGTGCGTTACGACGAAGTGAAAATTGTAAGCCACGATGAAAATAAGATACAGTCAACGCCTATCGATAATTCACAAACCATATTATTATTGGCGCAGGATGTGGATGTGGTGGGCATCGACGAGGCGCAATTTTTTGACGACCAGATTACGGTGGTTTGCGAAGCGCTGGCGCTTAAAGGCATGAGGGTAATAGTGGCCGGGCTGGATATGGATTACCAGGGCAAGCCTTTTGGGCAAATGCCCAACCTGCTGGCGGTAGCGGATTATATTACCAAGCTTCATGCAATCTGTGTTGTTTGTGGAAATATAGCCAATGTGAGTTATCGTAAAGTAAAGACCGGCGGACAGGTTTTATTAGGCGAAAAAGATATTTATGAACCCCGCTGCAGGATATGTGCAGCTATAAATGATTAAATGGTTAAAAAGTTAAATGGTTCTACTTGCCTATTGCCTATTGCCATTGCTCATTACCTATTTCTAATTGCTCATTTAAAATCATAGAATAATATTCACTGACTGCATTGTTTCGTAAATTGTTTGCACGTTATTCTATATAAACCTTAGTAGAAAATTTCATTTCTATCTTGCAAAACCTTATTACCTTATTATTTCTACATTTGCAGGACTTGAAAATAAGGTAATAAGGTTGAAGGGCTATTAAATTTTTTTCTACTAAGGTTTTAAAAAGCGCCCCTGAGCACCTATCCAGCCTTTGTATATTATTCTATAAAATCAATGTATGAATAAAATTCTCACGCTGTTAAAAAAAGATTTCCTGTTAGAACTCAGGCAACAGCATACATTTTTTGGAATATTGCTTTATGTGGCTTCTACCATTTTTGTTTTGTATTTGGCCATGGGCCAGCCTGAAAGTACGGTTTACAATGGTTTGTTTTGGATGATACAATTATTTGTATGCGTAAATGCTGTTGCCAAAAGTTTTTTGCAGGAAAGCAAAGGGCGCATGCTTTATTTTTTCTCAATTACCAGCCCTGTGAATTTTATCATTGCCAAATTAATTTACAATGGAATCTTAATGTTATTAATGGTGTTGCTGAGCCTCATTTTATTTAGAATTTTACTGGGCAACCCGGTAATGAACCAATGGCAATTTATAGGTATTACCTGTCTTGGTGGCATAAGCCTGAGCCTTGTATTTACTTTAATGGCGGCCATAGCCGCTAAAGCGCAACAGAGTGCGGCCATCATGGCGATACTGGGGTTTCCTCTTATCATTCCACAATTATTATTATTGATCAGGCTTTCAAAATCAGCAATGGGAGAGGTTTTCAGGGAGGGTGCGCTGTTGCAGATTTCTCTTTTATTAACCGGGCTCGATGTTTTGGTAGTGGTTTTAGCGGTTGTTTTATTTCCTTTTTTATGGAAAGATTAATGGGATGACGACCTATTTTTAAAGACAAACGCTGAATTTTAAAATTAAGTAAGGTTTAAAATTTTTACAAAAAAGGCAGTAAAAATAGAGTGAAAATAATTTTTTAATTAAAGAATTGAACAATTAAAGAATTAACTCTAATTTTGCTCATCCAAAAAAAATAATTCATGAAATTAAAGTGGTGGAAGATATTGTGTATTTTGTTTATGTTCCTAACCTTTACTGCCGGGTTTCTCATTAAAGTACCTATCATTGGAAATCTTCACCAAAGCATCCGCAACTTCTTCTTTCATGTGCCAATGTGGTTTGGGCAAATGGCGCTTCTCTCTCTTTCCCTGGGTTATTCCATCGCTTATCTTAGAACGCAAAATCTCAAATATGATATTTATGCTTCCGAACTGGCTAAAACCGGGATTGTATTTGGAATGCTGGGATTGGCAACAGGGGCTATCTGGGCCAAATATACCTGGGGCGAAGCATGGAGCAATGATCCAAAACAAATAGCCGCCGCTATCGCGGTTTTAATTTACCTGGCCTATATCGTATTACGCGGCTCCATGACCGATATGGATAAAAAAGCCCGCGTTTCTGCCGTCTATAATATTTTTGCCTACTTTATCTATATACCTTTAATCATGATATTACCGCGCCTGGTACAATCTCTTCATCCAGGTGGTATGGAAGGCGCCAAAGGTGGCGGCAATCCTGCGCTTGGTGGCGGTAGTCTCGATCCCACAATGCGAATGATATTCTGGCCTGCTGTTTTTGGGTGGATTCTTCTAGGAATTTGGATAAGTACCCTGAAAATTAGAATGAGCCTGCTTGCCAATAAAAATTTAATCAATGAATAAATTGTTTTTAAAGCGTTTAACCTTTACCGTTGTATTGTTTTTTTTGAGCCTGTTTTCCCGGGCGCAGGCAACTAAAGATTCTATAGCGCCCTCAATCGATAATACGATGCGTAGCCATGATAAAATTTATGTAGTGATGGCTGTTTGTATTACTATTCTCACAGTGCTGTTTTTATATTTAATCAGAATAGATATTAAAGTTTCCAGGAAAGAAAAAACCATCTAGTTTAACAAAGCCAGTCAACCTCAAAATATTACCTTGTCTTTTATATAATTGATACTAAAATAAATAACATGTCATCCAACGTACCCTACAGTTTTTTTAAAAGCGTAGAAAGAAGTTTTGATAAAGCAGCCATTTTTACCAACTGGGATAATGGCATTCTTCAACAAATAAAACAATGCAACAGTGTTTACCAGATGCGTTTCCCCATTAAAAGAGAGAGCGGCGAAATTGTTACCCTTGAAGCTTACCGGGTGCAACACTCTCATCATAAAACTCCATGCAAAGGCGGTATTCGTTTTAGTATGGCCGTGAACCAGGATGAAGTAATGGCCCTGGCAGCATTGATGACTTATAAATGCGCTATTGTAAATGTGCCTTTCGGTGGCGCCAAAGGTGGTATTAAAATTAATCCACGGGAATATACTCCTTATGAATTGGAAAAAATTACACGCCGGTATACTGCAGAGTTGATCAAGAAAAATTTTATTGGCCCGGGAACTGATGTACCTGCTCCGGATTATGGTACAGGCGAAAGGGAAATGGCGTGGATTCTCGATACTTATGTTGCCATGCATCCCGGGGAAATTGATGCTGCTGGTTGTGTTACCGGCAAACCTATTTCACAGGGTGGTGTTCGTGGAAGAAGAGAAGCAACCGGTTTGGGCGTGTTTTATGGCCTTACCGAAATTTGTAACATGCCTACTTTAATGGATAAATTGGGGCTGCCCTTAGGCGTAAAGGGTAAACGGGTTTGTGTACAGGGTTTAGGAAATGTGGGCTATCATACCGCTTTGTTTTTTCAACAGGCCGGCGCTTTAATTGTTGGTCTTGCAGAGTATGAAGGCGCTATCAAAAATTATAATGGACTTGATGTGGAAAAAGTTTTTTTACACCGTAAAAAAACCGGGTCTATTCTTGATTATCCCGGTGCTGAAAATTTTGCAAAGTCAGCTGATGCGCTTGAAATGGAATGCGATTTATTAATTCCGGCCGCTCTGGAAAATGTGATCAACGCGGAAAATGCAGCCAGGGTAAAAGCTAAAATAATAGGCGAAGCCGCTAATGGTCCGCTGACTCCTGAAGCGGATGAAATTTTTAATCTCAAAGGTATATTGGTAGTTCCCGATATGTACCTGAATGCGGGTGGCGTTACGGTAAGTTATTTTGAGTGGTTAAAAAACCTTAGCCATGTACGTTATGGCCGGTTGGAAAAAAGATTTTCTGAAAATATGAATCATCATATAGTTGATCAGATTGAAGAACTTACCGGCAAATCCATTAATGGAGCTGAAAAAGAATTTCTGCTGCATGGCGCTGACGAAGTTGACCTCGTAAGAAGCGGACTTGAAGAAACAATGATTTCCGCAACCCGTGAAATTGTTGATATCTGGCAAAAGACCCCTGCGATTCCCGATATGAGAACCGCAGCTTACGTATGTGCCATTAATAAAGTTGGAACATCTTATGCAGAATTAGGAATTTTCCCATAAAGAGGCAAATAGGCAAAGAGGCAAGAAGCAAATAGGCAAAGAGGCAAAGAGGTAGAAGTGAAAAGTGACCATCAACCTTGAACCATGAACCATCAACCATCAACCTTCAACCTTCAACCTTCAACCATCAACCATCAACCTTCAACCATCAACCTTCAACCATCAACCATCAACCATCGACCTTGAACCATCAACCTTCAACCATCAACCTTGAACCATCAACCTTCAACCATCAACCTTGAACCATCAACCCTGAACTTTCAACCATATTAAAATTCATAGTCAGGAAAAAGATCAATCTCAAAAAATTGATCTTTTTCTTTTTTATAACCATAACAATAAATGCCATTGGTAATAACCAGGTATTTTGCCGGCAGTGTAATATGATACCGGAGTATTTGTTCCAGTGTCTTTTCTGAGAGTACCACATTCATTTCCTTGCATTCTATGATCATCCAGGGTTTCAATAGCCGGTTGTAAGCAACGATATCGCAACGCTTTTTCAATTCGCCTAATTTTATTTCTTTCTCAACGGCAATCAATGAGGCTGGATATTTCATTTTTATTAAAAGAAATTGAATGATATTTTGTCTCACCCATTCTTCCGGGGTAAGTACCAGCCACTTTTTTCTGATTACATCAAAAACTTCGTTTGCGCCTTTCCGTTGTTGTAATTTAATTGCTTCTTTTGGGAATTCTATTTTTATCATTTATGGTCTCTTCCCCTCAACAATGGGTTTTTTAAAATTAGTTGATTAGAATGGTCCAGGAATTAAAATCAAAAATCAGGTTTTAAAATCAGTTCTATTCGTGATTAAATATAATTCGTGTTCAGGAAATTCCGGAATCTAAAATCTAAAATCGTATTTTTATCCTTACCAAATAAAAAAGGGTGCATTTCAAATTGTCGCTCGCTGGCTGGTGGGGACACCAGCCACGGGAGTCCACCGTGGACGGTGTCTCCACCGACCACAGCCATGAGTATAATTCCAGTTTAAAAATAATTACTGTAACAGGAATTCCGTAATCTAAAATCTAAAATCGTATTTTTATCGATAGGAATTAAAAAATTATTAGATTATCAGGATTATGAAGACAAAAAAAGAAATAGTTAACAACTGGCTTCCCCGGTACACAGGAGAAAAATTGGAAAATTTTGGAGAATATATTTTACTCACCAATTTCAGTAATTATGTAAAAATGTTTGCTGATATACATAATGTAAAAATTGTGGGGGTAGATAAAGCAATGGAATGCGCTACTGCCGGCGATATTACCATTATTAATTTTGGAATGGGAAGCCCCGGCGCTGCCACCATCATGGATTTATTGAGCGCTATTAATCCAAAAGCGGTTTTATTTTTGGGAAAATGTGGCGGCTTAAAGAAAAGAAATAAAATAGGTGATCTCATTTTGCCGATAGCCGCCATCAGGGGAGAAGGTACCTCAAATGATTACTTCCCGCCTGAAGTGCCCGCACTGCCCGCATTTGCCTTGCAAAAAGCCATCTCTACCACCATTCGCGATTATGCATTCGATTACTGGACAGGAACTGTTTACACGACCAACCGCCGCGTATGGGAACATGATGATACTTTTAAATCCTATTTGGAAAAAATCAGGGCTTATGCAGTAGATATGGAAACGGCTACCATTTTTACCGTTGGGTTTTATAATAAAATTCCTACCGGCGCTTTGTTGCTGGTAAGCGATTCTCCAATGGTGCCGGAAGGAGTAAAAACCATTGAAAGCGATGCCAGCGTTACCGCTCAGTTCGTAGAAAAGCATTTGAAAATAGGTATAGATTCCCTGAAACAATTGATCAATGAAGGATTGACCGTGCGGCATTTGAAATTTTAATTGCGTTGGGCAATAAGCAAACAGGTGTGTGCTCACAGCAACAACATTAATTATAATGCAACAATTTAACTAAATAACAATTTAATATTAACCAGGTTTCAACGCCCCGGTTGGTGTACCCACCAACCGGCACTTTGCCTGATGCTACTCATGACTTTTCCTCTTCTACAAATAAAAAATCTGAGCGTTGATTTTATTACAGAATCAGGAAGTACCGCCGCGATAAATAATATCTCATTTGAGATAAACCGCGGAGAAACAGTCGCCATTGTCGGTGAATCAGGTTCAGGGAAAACGGTCACTTCTTTATCAATTTTGCGATTATTACCCTCGCCTCCTGCAAAATATAGATCAGGGGAAATTCTTTTTTCCGAAGATGGAATTACACAAACAGATATTTTACATCTTGATGAAAAAAATATAAGAAAAATCAGGGGGAATAAAATATCCATGATTTTCCAGGAACCCATGACCTCGCTCAACCCCGTGAAAACATGCGGTAGCCAGGTAATGGAAGCCATGAGGATCCACCAAAATATTTCCAGGAAACAGGCAGAGGAAAAAACGATTGAATTATTCAACCGGGTTAAGTTGCCGGATGCAGCAGGTATGCTTCACCGTTATCCTCACCAAATAAGCGGGGGACAAAAGCAAAGAGTAATGATCGCGATGGCGATGAGTTGTCAGCCTTCTTTATTGATCGCCGATGAACCTACCACCGCGCTTGATGTAACGGTACAGAAAACAATTTTGCAACTCATTAAAGAATTGCAATTGAGTCAAAACATGAGTGTAATTTATATTACGCATGACCTTGGCCTGGTAGCCGAAATTGCCGATAAGGTAATAGTAATGTACCGGGGAAATATAGTAGAATATGGTACCATAAAAGATATTTTCTTAAATCCGCAACATGCATATACAAAGGCCCTGCTAAGATGCCGCCCCTCTGCAAATTCAAAAGGGAAAAGATTGCCTGTTATCAGTGATTTTTTAACCGAAGAAGTTGAGGTGCATGGAAAAATTCATCCGGCTCAAAATATAAATGAAACAGTAAAAAATGAATCTTTTCAACAGGAAGAATCTCCGCTTTTAAAAGTTGAAAATCTGAAAGTATATTTCCCGGTAAAGACAAATTTTATGGGAAAAATAGTCAAAGAATTTAAAGCGGTTGATGATGTTAGTTTTATAGTAAACAAAGGAGAAACATTGGGCCTTGTGGGTGAAAGCGGTTGTGGAAAAACCACATTGGGCAGGGCTTTGATAAGATTGATACCGTCTACTTCAGGGAATATATTATTGAATGGAAAAAATATCGCGCATATTCCGGATGAGCAATTAAGGAAAATGAGAAAAGACATTCAAATCATTTTCCAGGATCCGTACGGTTCCTTAAATCCGAGATTGACCATCGGGCAGGCCATCAATGAACCCATGAAAATTCATGAAATATTACCAACTGAAAAACAACGAAAAGAAAAAATTATGGATTTGCTGGAGAAAGTAGATCTCCGGCCTGAATATTTCAATCGTTATCCTCACGAATTCAGTGGAGGGCAGCGCCAGCGGATCTGCATCGCCCGCGCGCTTGGGCTTAATCCAGATTTTATTATTTGCGACGAAAGCGTATCGGCACTCGATGTAAGTGTGCAGGCACAGGTCTTAAATTTATTAAATGACCTTAAAGAAGAACTTGGCTTCACCTGTATTTTTATTTCACACGATCTCGGCGTAGTGCATTATATCAGTAACCGTATTATGGTAATGAACAAAGGAAAAATGGTAGAAACCGGCACCGCTGATGAAATTTATTATCATCCCCAAAATGAATATACACAGAAACTGATCGCCTCAATTCCTAAAGTGAATTTTTAAAAATGATTCTTTTTAAAAATTAATATTTTCCGGGAAAAAAATGGTCATCACTGCTTTCAGAGATGAGATACTCTGAAATTTCACAATCATTTTTTCTTGCATGCCTGACCTTTAATCAGCAAAAGTTTGAGCCATACAGGGAAGAGGGGCCGGGGTTAAACGATATAAGCTGGTAAAGGATTTAATACCATCTTGATTTAATAAGTAGTCCAAAGGACTACGTTGAAATCTTATACCATCTTGATTTAATAAGTAGTCCAAAGGACTACGTTGAAATCTTAGATGGTATTATGCCGATAGAAAAAGGCATTGGACTATTTGATGGTATAATCGGTATAAATTAATTTATTCAGGCAAAAATTGTTTAAAATTTATATTAATCATCAAACCTCTTATAATCATTCAAATAAAAATTTCTCCCACTCTTGTGGGAAGTAATTTCCATTTTCTTAAATTCTTTTTCAAACTGGTCTGCCTCCGGTGTTTCGTAATCCAATTTCTTTTCTGAAAATTCAGTGTAATCATCATTGGTATTTATTTGATTTACATCCTTTGGCTGCAACCCGCTGAAAGCAATCTTCCAGGCATCCTCTTTATTCACCCGGTATTTAAAAAAATAAACCATTCCTTTTTGATGCCTGTATACAGCGGGAATGATTTTTATCAATTTGATAGAATCAATTTTATTATAGTCACCTGTTCCCACTAAAACGCTGCGGGCAAATGAGAGCTGGTTTTTATAAGTTGCGGGAAATCTTTTTTCCTGGTGAATTTCTTTAAGCGATTCATAAAGAACAGCCCGGTATTGATCATTAGCGGCAAGAGAATTGAAAATGGAATCAGGTACTTTTTTATTATTTTCTATTAACAATACGGCAATATCCAATTGCAGGCTTTGATCTTTTGAATACAATAATTTTTCAAAAAATTGCTGAACAGGAATTTCTTTATCAAAAAAGGGAATGAGCAATTGTGCAAATTGGGTTAGCTTTAAATTGGAAACGGAATAAGAGTCAATATCATAAATTTCATTTTCATCATCATGGGTATTGCTTTCCTTTTTCATTAATTTTTCGTCTTTGGCCTGTTGTCTTTTCAAAGCAATTTTAGCATCAAAATAAATATTGGTATAAAAATCCTCGTAATCTTTTGCAGCAATGAGATTGCTGTCAAGCAGCAATAACAAAGTGGAAGTAAGTTGATCTTTGTAATCTTCAATCGTTAAAAGATGAAGCACATCAGGGAATAGTTTCCTTGCGAGCAACAATGAATCATTGATATCTCCAAAAAAGTCGGCATACTCACTGTTGTTTTCAAACAATGGAGGGTCGCGCATAAGCAATGTTTTCAATAATTCATAAGAGGCTTTTGTTTTATTTTTTGCCAATGCTTTTATTACCGCGTTTGCAAAAGTAGCCGTATCAGCGGTATTGTCATAAATCTGCTTTAATAAATGAACAACTGGTTCTTCAGTGCCTTTCCCTTCTATATAACCCAATTCGCGGATTGCCTTTACTTTGGTATCAAAATAATCTTTATCACCGTACTTTAAATTTTGAATGAACTTGCCTAAGGCGGGAATATCTTTTTTTGAAAAATAAATGTTGGGAAAAGCGATCAATGCTTTTGCATGCGTGGCACTGTCTGTACTGTTAAGGTCTTTAAAAAATTGGTCAGTTTTGCTTGCATACATATCAAATACCGATGTATCATTTTGAGGACGGAATGTTGAAAAAAAAGTCTTTACAAAATCACTTTGTTGCGATGAAGTATCGCCCATAGTGGCTAACCGGTATAATTTTCCATTGCTGTAAATCATCATTCGTTGAATAGTTCTGGAAGTATTGGTATCGGTGATGGTAAAATGATAAGCAGTAGAGCGCTGATCAAGTAGGGTTGAATCAAAATGCGAAAGTACCATATCACCTTTGGATAGGTAATCTTTTTTTTCTTCTTCCACAAAGTCTATACTTTCTTTTATTTGAAAGTACCGGGGGAACTGTTGCATACTCACGGCGATAATTTCTCCGGTGGCATCGCTTTTGAAAAATGCATTTTTGGTCTTGGGCCAGTAAGGCGCTGTTTCGCCCTTGTTCGCATTATATTCAGTGCTGGAAATATTTTCAATCAATGCCCTGAAATTTTCTTCAAGCTCAGGTATCACAGGCGTCATTACACGAAAATGAAGAAAAGTATCGGTAACCATTCGCGGCGTTTCATATTGATAGGGAATAAATTGAAAAGAAGAAAAAAAGCCGGAAAAGTTGGCGCTACTATCTTTTCCTTTTGCAGCCAGCAAATAATAATGCGGGCCTTTCAGTATTATTTTTAGTTGCGCATAACTTCCGTCTTTTAATAACAGGGAGGCATCCAGTGAGGGAAAGCCTTTAAAGTTGCCATATTTTTTGTGTTGTTGTTCTTTCACAAATTCCGAAGTCGTAAATGATTCATCCACTAAGCGTAAATCAAAAGAATCTTCATCAAGAAAATTAAAATTGTTAACCGTCTTTTCCAAGATAAGAAAAGAATTTTGGGTTGATGGATCGGTCGCTTCATATTCCCTTCTGTCTATGCCATCCATCATGGTATTGTTTACAAACTGGTGAGGTGGTTGGGGTAATTGTATGCTGAATCCACCCTGTCTGGGTTCAAAATTCATCCAGCCATTTACCGGGGATTTAAATTGTATGGATGAAAAATATTTTTCCGCTTCCGGACCATTCACATACATTTCTTTCCCACTCATTTTAAATACTAAAACCTCATAAGGAGTTACAAATATTTCATAGCGTTGTATATCGCCACTGCGGGTTTTATTGGAGATGTCTATTCCGCGATAACCATTTCGGATTATAGCGGTTTTCTTAATTATTTTTCCGGGAATATTTTCATACAATAAACTATCAGTTTTTTCAAACACTTCATTTGGGGAACCACCATTAAAAAAATGATAGGTCTGTATCCTTGTCACCAGGTAATAAGCTCCGTTGCTCATGTCAGCATATTGTCTTCTGTCTAATCCGGAATAATCAGTTGACATCTTATAAAGTGTGCCGGGTACCTCTACTGTAAATAAGCTATCTGCAGCGACTTGTTGGTAAAAATGGACTGGCACTTTTTGTTTGTCAATTACATTCTGGCGCAACGCGTTTTTATAAACCAGTTTTACCGGTCTTAAGTGATACCCTTTTTGTCTTAAAAGTTCTATTACTCCTTTATCGCCGGGCAAATGAGCGGCGCCCACGCCAACAAACAAGGAATTTTTTTTGAGAATGGTATCAATGGAATTGGCCTGTATTTCATTTCTCTTTAATAAAAATTTATTCCTGAACACTTCTGATCCCTGCAAAATAATTTCCAAAGAATCGAGCAGGTCAAGATCACCGCGGCGATAAGCATCTTCCACTTTTTTTTCTAATTCATAAGGCGATTCACTGCCGGCTTCATAGCTTTTCTTTTTTTCTTTCGCCATATCCGCATACGCTTCCAGTACAATTTTTTCTGTTGTAAAAAAATCTTCAACCCCCGTAGTTATTTTTCCCGATTTCTTTGCAATCTGGTATATGTAGAGATCCAAAAAAGTATCTTCTTCAAAATCTTCTTTCGCTTTGTAAGTGCGGTACAGCAGGCCATTTACAACGGTGGGCTCCGATTGTAAGGCGGCTTTTAATTCATCTTCATAATTATCAAGTGCAAAAGATTTTTCATTGATATAATCATTAGCGGTACCCTGGATAAAATTTTTATAATTCTTTTGGAGCCTGTCAAGCTTTGCCATTTCCACCTGCCATAATTCAGGATTCAGTTCGATGGCTACTACATTTACATTTTGCAACGCATAATAAAATGAATCCGCAAGATGAAAAACCATTTTGCTGCTTACATGCATGGTTCCAAAAAGATAAGACGGCTTCTTTAAACCGTTCCCGGTTATTTCCCATAATAGCCCCTGGTATTTTTTGGCGGAATGATTTTGTGAAATACCTTTTTCCGGTGAAATAAAAAAAAGAAAAATGGAAAGAATAGTGACGGTTGATTTTAATCTCATAAGACGCTTTAATAATTCCCTTAAAGGTGCATAGAAGGCGAGATTTTACCAAATAAATTAAGACATTTGATAATTGACAATTGACAATTGACAATTGAACTTTCAACCATCAACCTTGAACTTTCAACCATCAACTTTGATTCATTCCTTTGCATTTTCCTTTGTGCTTCTTTTTTTCTTTGTGGTGAAAAAAAAATTTGCGGAGCAAATAAAACCAAAGCTTCCATAAACCTTGAACCTTGAACTTTCAACCATCAACCATGAACCTTGAACTTTCAACCATCAACCATCAACAATCAACCTTGAACCTTCAACCCTCACTCTCTCACCACCTTCGCCCCTAAAACCTCCAGCGCTACGCTATCAGTTCCTTTTGGCGCGAAATATTTCGTTTTAAAATTTTTAGATTCTCCGGGATGGAGCAATTCAAAAATGGTTTCTTTATCAGTTTCCAGTAAGGCTTTGGTTTTGCTGTAAAAGGATAATTTGATATCCACATCTTTAAAAACAGCCACAGTGGCCTTGTTGGAAATCGTTCCTTTTACTACGGTTTGCCCAACAATATTTTTTTTATCATGGCCATTGATCTTTAAAAAATTGGGAGGATCCTTTTGTTCTTTTTCCAGGAGGGTTTCTTTGGTGGCTTCATAACTTTCTTTTTCTTTTTGTGCCTTTTTCGCATCATCGGGATTACAGGAAAATAACAGGGCAGAAGAGATCAATAAAAAAAGAAGTTGTTTCATGCAAAATAATTTTTGAAAACGAAAATTAATAAAAATATAATGCAGACCAAGTTAAAAAAAGAATAGTTAGAAAAATCAATAAATTACGCCTCGGTTCCCAGCCATAAAGCGCCCCCGATACTATTTTGCGTAGCCCCGGTTACAGAAGCAAGCACGGTATATTGTTCACGCCATCTTAAGATGCCAAGCAATGCCATGATCAACGCTTCCTTATACTTTACCACTTCACGCCCGGGGATATGAATTTCAAAATTGATGGCTGCCAAATGGGTAGAGAGCCTTTCGATTAAAAAAGTATTAAAAGCTCCGCCACCGGTGATCATTAATTGTTGAACTTCAGATTTTGAAAAATAGGGATCCAGTGAATTTTTTATTTGAATACTGATATGCTCAACATAGGTGCGCAATGCGTCTTGTGTTTCTAAATGATATTCCTTCACCAATGGATACACGATATCAGTACCAAAACTATTGGCCAGCGATTTGGGGTGTGGAAGAGAATAAAAGTTGAGCGAATTTAATTTTTCCAATAATTCATGATGCACTTTTCCGGCTGAAGCTAATTTGCCTCCATCATCATAATCCAGGTTGGCTTCGGCAGCCAGCATGTTTAAAACCCGGTTGGCGGCGCAAACATCAAATGCGATGGTTTCATTTTCCTGGTTAACAGAAATATTGGCGATGCCGCCGATGTTTAAGAAAAAATGATGATCCGGGAATAATAATTTTTCTCCCAAAGGTACTATCGGCGCACCCTGACCGCCAAAAGCAATATCCATTGCACGCAGGTCGGTCACAACGGGAAGCCTCGTTTCCGCGGCAATAGCAGCGCCTTCACCCAATTGGTGCGTCATTCTTTTTTCGGGAAGATGAAAAGTTGTATGCCCGTGTGATGCAATTAAATTTACCTGGTGATGAAGTTGATGGTCTTCTATAAATTCATTCACTTTTTCTCCCAGGTATTTTCCATATTCGGTATGTAATAATTGATAATCCCTTGCAGAAAGTTCAATGGCGTCTCTCAGTTTTGCCTGCCATTCTATATCATATTCTTTGCAGGCGGCTTTTATGATTTCATAATTCCATTTTCCTGCTTTTTCCTGGAATTCCACGAAAGCGATATCGAGCCCGTCAAGCGAACTCCCGCTCATTAAACCAATTACATTATAAATCATACAATTTAATTGCCTTTTTAATTTTTACCTTTTAGATTTGTTCAAATTTATAACTTTAAGTATTGTTACAATTGGGTATTTCAATTTGGCTGCCACAGTTGGTATCTCCACTGTCCCCCGGTCGGTGTCCGCATCAGCCGGCTGCAATTTGAAATACACCCGTTACAATCTTTAACAATCATTTTTTAAAAAGTAAACAATGGTAATTAATCTTAGCGACCAACATTCATTAGTAAGCAATTGGCTAAGCGAATTAAGAGATTTGGAAGTGCAGGCCGACCGCCAGCGTTTCCGCAAAAATCTTGAAAAAATAGCGGAAGTATGCGCTTATGAGATCAGTAAAAAATTATCGTGGGTTGAAAAGGATATTACCACTCCCCTGGGTATATCCACCTGTAAAGTATTGGAAAGGCAACCCGTGCTGGCTACTATTTTAAGAGCGGGACTGGCCATGCACAATGGATTACTCAATTATTTTGATAAAGCCGATAATGCATTTATCAGCGCTTACCGCAAACATAATTCTGATGGCACTTTCGAAATAAGCCTTGATTATATCAGTTGCCCTGATATGGATAATCGCGTTGTGATCATCTCCGATCCGATGCTGGCTACCGGTTCATCACTGGTAAAAGCCATGCAGTTTATCCGTGAAGAAGGAAACCCATCCGAAATACATATTGTTTGTGCCCTGGCCTGTTCGGTGGGTATAGAATATGTAATGCGCGCCGAACCAAAAGCAACGATCTGGTGCGGCGATATTGATGATGAATTAACAGCCAAAGGATATATCGTCCCCGGCCTCGGCGACGCCGGCGACCTTGCTTATGGAGTAAAAGTACAGATGTAGAAGTTTAATTGATAATTGATAAGGCAATAGGCAATAGGCAATAGGCAAGAGGCAATAGG
>DATCMY010000528.1:0-5196 GCA_036565505.1 Hanamia sp. | reverse complement strand
TTTATCAAAAGATTCTTTAGCCTATCTGCCGCTTCATGCACATTTGGGAATTATCGGCTGGTTTCTGCTACTGGTAATCGGTGTTGGTTCCCGCTTAATTCCATTATTCCTGATTTCAAAATACCACAATGAAAAACTCCTTTGGTGGATTTACGCTTTAGTCAATATTGGATTGATAACTTTTGTTATTAATTTTTTATATGTCAAAGTTAACTGGCTATATTTTTTACCTGTAGTAGCAATTTTTATGTCGTTACTGCTGTTTGGATTTTATTGTTATCAGGCTTACAGGGACCGACTCAGGAAAAAAGTGGATGATCAACTGAAGATTTCATTGCTCTCAGTTTTAATGATGCTGCTGCCATTGATCTTTTTACCGGTCATAATCGTATTACTGTTATTTTCAGTAGATGACCCTGGTTTAATATTAACTTATGGTTTCTGTATTTTCTTTGGATGGATCACCGCTATTATTTTCGGTATGACTTTTAAAACACTTCCTTTTATACTCTGGAACAAAACCTATCATAGCAAAGCCGGATTGGGAAAAACTCCCAATCCAAGAGAATTGTTTAATAATAAAATATTTTTGTTAATGGCCATAGCCTATCTCGCCGGCTTTATTTTATTTGGTTCGGGTATTCTTCTTGCTAATGAATTTCTTTTAAGATATGCTGCTTTACTTTTAGTGGTAGCGGCGATTTTATACAATGGAAATGTATTTAAAATGATAATGCATAACCCCAAAAAGCTATGAATGAAATTACCAATGATGATATAAAATGCCAGATGGCATTGGATGCTTTGCACGATGTAATGGATCCTGAAATTGGATTAAATGTCGTGGATCTCGGTTTAATTTATCAACTGGATTTTGATGAACCCAAAAAGAAAGTTTATTGCACTATGACACTTACCACGCAGTTTTGCCCCATGGGCGAATCTATTTCAAGTGGAGTAACTAATGCGCTTGAGCAAACATTTCCAAATAATGAAGTAGAGGTAAAAGTTATTTTTAATCCACCGTGGAACGCTGAAAAGATTTCCCCCGAGGGACGTGAATTTTTAAATCAATAATTATGCTGAGTAATACCTGTAAAACCGCCATAAAAGCTGTAATTTATCTTAGTTCTAAATTTGATACTGAAGAAAATGCGGGTATAAAAGAGATTGCTGAATATATCAATGCCAATGAACATACCGTAGGAAAAATATTACAAACCCTGGTAAAACAAAATGTAATTAAAAGTATGAAAGGTCCGTCCGGCGGATTTTATATTTCCAAAGAACAACAAAAGCAACCCATTATTAATATTGTAGAAGCTATTGACGGCAAACAAATTTTTAAAAGTTGCGGGTTAGGTTTAAGTAAATGTTCATCCAGTCATCCTTGTCCCATACACGATGATTATAAAGAAGCGCGGGATATTATTGGAAATTTATTCAGGCAAAAAAAAGTACTGGATTTATGTGAACCTGTTAATAATGGATTGGCCTATTTGATTGGGTAATCATCAGGCATTATTACGGATGTACTGAATGTGGGGTAATTGATGTTGGCGAATAATCATATTAAATACAAGACTGAAAATATAAAAGACCAGACTATGGAGAATAAAATAGTACCCGGATTACTTGATTGGACATCAGGGAAAGTAAAAGGATTTTATGGCAGGGAATTGATCAACCTCAGATCAGGAAGCGTCAAATTTATTAAAATTGACCCTTTTGCAATTTACCCGGAACATATCCATCCTGATAAAACCGAATATGCGTTTGTAGTTGAAGGAAACCCTGAATTTCTTATAGGCGCTCAACTACACAACGGCCAACCGGGAGATTTTTTTATATTCCCTCAACAAGTCAAACACAGTATCAGGAATCCTGCAGACGGTAACTGCATGCTGCTGGTCTGGGCTATTAAGACTTCCGGTTAAAGCCTTAAGATGGAAGGGCAGCAAAAAGGAGTATTTACTAATCTTATTACTATTGAAGAATTAATGCACATTGTTATGGGTACTTTCCGCCTGCAAATGTTTAAATGGCGTATTGCAAATTTCAAATTTACATTAAGAGAAATGGCGACAATATGTTGCAGTCAATACTAACATTAATTAAAACGGAATAAAATGAAAAAAAACCTTCCCTGTTTATTAGCGGCCATCCTAACCGGATTTGGCCTGCTTACTTTATTTCTAAGCGCTTCTGTGATATTTGATTTATTCGGCATCAGAACCCGGGAGGGTAATTATGTTTTGCTTATTGTA
Source organism: Hanamia sp. (assembly GCA_036565505.1). Taxonomy (GTDB): domain Bacteria; phylum Bacteroidota; class Bacteroidia; order Chitinophagales; family Chitinophagaceae; genus Ginsengibacter. The sequence continues at coordinate 2,929 of DATCMY010000528.1, read as the reverse complement.
TGGTCCAATTTCATCTGTAGCCTGCTTTATCTTTTTGCTGCTTATGGATTTATTAAATCAAAAAAATGGACTGCTAAACTATTAATTATTTCAGCAGTTATTCTTATTGCAGCTTTTATAGGATTATTGATTCACATCAACTCCGGTGGTATTTATGAAACTAAAACGATTATCGCCATGATTTTTAGAATAACCGTAACACTGGTATTTGCAGCGCTCGCATGGTTCGCACTTCCAAAAAATAAGGAATATTAATACCAAAAAATTTTAAATAGAATGATAGTAAGTATTCACAAACTTAAATTGGAACTTCACAAATAATAAAAGTAATTAAATACTTTTATTAGTAAATTAGTGGTACTTTTGCTGAACAGGGTTTTTAAGAATTTATAAATACAAAAGTGGCAAAAAATATCCTCTTTTATGGAGATACTTCAAAAACATTTTAATTGGTAGATAGATTAAAAATATTTAAAAATAAGAAAATGGATACACCATATAAATATGATTTTAAAAAAAGAGTAGTAATAATAGGCGCTGGATTTGCCGGCCTTACATTAGCGAAAAAAATTTCATCGAAATACTTCCAGGTTGTTTTAATTGATAAAAATAATTATCACCAGTTTCAACCTTTATTATACCAGGTAGCAACAAGTGGCCTGGAGCCAAGCAGTATCAGTTTCCCGCTTCGGAAAATATTCCAGCAAAAAAGAAATATTATTATCCGCATGACAGAAGTAACTGCTGTTTCTCCTGAAACAAAAACGGTACATACAGGGATAGGTGATATTCAATATGATTATTTAATACTTGCCCAGGGAGCAACAACAAATTATTTCAACAACAACCGGCTACAGAAGAATGCCTATTCCATGAAATCGGTATCCGAAGCTTTACTATTGCGGAATACATTATTGCAAAACTATGAACAGGCGCTCATTACAAAGAATGAAGCAGAAAGGTCAGCCCTTTTAAATGTAGTTATTGTTGGCGGAGGCCCTACCGGTGTAGAATTAGCGGGCGCCATTGCTGAAATGAAAATGAAAATTCTTCCTAAGGATTATGCTGAATTAAATTTTCGCAATATGCATATCCACCTGCTGGAAGCTGCGCCCCGCCTGCTAAATGGCATGAGCGCTACATCCGGTACAACAGTGGTTGAATATCTGAACCGGCTGGGAGTGGAAGTACAACCAAATACCGCGGTGAAGGATTATGACGGAGAAATGGTATTACTCAGCAATGGTGAAGCCATCCGTAGCCATTGCCTTGTTTGGGCAGCAGGTGTAAAAGGGGTTTCTATACCCGGAATTACTGCAAGCGCTGTTTCTGCCAACGATAGAATATTCGTGGATCAATTTAACAGGGTAAAAGATTTCGCGGGAGTTTTTGCCATTGGCGATATTGCACTGATGCTCAATGATGAGTTGCCAAAAGGACATCCGCAGGTGGCGCAGGTAGCTATTCAACAAGCGAAACTTTTAGCAAAGAACTTAGAAAGAACCGAATCAGGTAAACCACTTATTTCTTTTCAGTATAAAGATAAAGGTAGCCTTGCAACGGTGGGTAGAAACCTTGCCTTAGCCGAAATTGGCAAACTAAAGCTGAAAGGTTTTGTTGCATGGTTTGTTTGGATGCTGGTTCACCTGATGTCAATAATTGGCATCAAAAACAGGTTATTTATTCTCATCAACTGGATGTGGCAATATATCACTTATGACCAATCCTTGCGTTTAATTATTAGACCATCAGTGAAAAACAGTGAAATCAAATTATTTGAAAAAGGCAATGGCAATGCTGTTCGCAACAAGTCTCTTGCCGGCCTGTAATTCACAAACGATAAAACAGGCAGCACTCATTTAGAATCATCTACAAAAAATCGCAAGGAACATGAAGAAAAACCTGAAGAGCTTGTTTTAAATACCGGAGTTAAATGGAAGGCAGATTCAACAATTCTATTGAATGTTGCTTTACTGAAAAGTATAGATTCCGGTGCTGAGAAAGAAAGTATTGAGAATTATATTTAAACTGCAATGCTATTATAGGATGGCTTTTATAAGATGGTTAATGATTATAAAATGAAAAGAGCTGAACATGATGCCTTGCACCAATTGCTTGAACCATTGATGGGAAAAACGAAAGCACTAAGAAATGTAACGACGATTGAAAATGCAGCAACAAAATATAGTGAAATTGAAGAACGAATTAATCTGTTTGCACAATACTTTCAATAATTAGAACTATGCTTTAACTGATGAATTTGCGAATGGTTGGAATCAGGTAATTTGAAAGCTGTTTGTATCGTCTTGAACCAGGTTGTCTTTGTGCTTTTAATTAAAATGGGATTGAAGTATTGTTTTTAATTTCTCCCATTACAAAAATACTTTTTACACTTCCAATGCTTTTTAAAGAGCCTAATCCACCTAAAACAAATTTTTGATAAGCAGGCATATCTTTTACTAAAATTTTTAATAGAAAATCATAATCTCCCGCAATATTATAGCACTCTACAACTTCTGTGAGCGATTGAATTTCAGCCACAAATTTTTTACCATTTTCATTGGTGTGTTGTTTTAGAGAAACATTACAAAAAACTATTAATCCTTTGTCCAATTTTTCTTTATCAAGAATGGCTACATATCTTTTTATATAACCTTCTTTTTCCAACCGCTTTATACGTTCATGAACCGGTGTAGTAGTAAGATGAAGCTTTAATGAAATTTCCCTGGTAGTAATGTGAGCATCTTCCTGAAGTATTCTAAGAATTGCCAGATCAATTGTATCTATCATCAAAAGTTTATTTTTCTTTCAAAATTAATAAATAACCTAATGAAAAGAATTTTATTCCTTAAATTGTAACTATTCAGTACCGAAAGTAGCAATTAAAAATAATGCGTTTAAAACATTTTGTCCGGACTTTATGGTAGTA
>DATCMY010000527.1:0-4814 GCA_036565505.1 Hanamia sp. | reverse complement strand
GAATAGAGGCGATGATGTTGCCCTAACGGAATTTCTGAATGACCAAAACATCAGTGATGTTGCCGATCTCATATATGAAAATGAAGAACAGGAAATAAGTATTTTCACTCATCTTTCAATGCATCGCGCATTAGGACTTTTTAAAATTTTAGAGCACCCTACTCAAAAAAGGATTATAAAAAATCTTCCTCCAAATAAAAGTGCGGAGCTCTTAAATGAAATGCAGCCGGATGACAGAACCTCTTTCTTTGAAGATCTGCCAAACGAGGTGGTAAGAGAATTAATAAAAACCCTTCAACCCGAAGAAAGAAAAATTACTCTTTCACTATTAGGATATCCCGAAAATAGTGTAGGCCGGTTAATGACGCCGGATTACATTTACGTATACGAGTACAATACAGTTGCGGAAGTACTGAATATTATAAGAAGTGTTGGAAAAAATACTGAAACCATTGATGTGATTTATGTAATCAATAATCATGGAGAATTATTGGATGATCTTAGAATAAGAGAATTTATTCTTGCCTCCCCGGATACCAAAGTAAGTGAGATGATGGATGGACGTTATATTGAATTAAATGTAAACAATGACCAGGAAACGGCCAACGAAGTTTTTAAAATGAATAATCGTGTAGCCTTGCCCGTTGTAGATGATTACAATGTGCTTCTCGGTATTGTTACCATTGATGATGTGCTTTGGGTAACTAATGAAGAATTCAGTGAAGATATTCAAAAGATTGGTGGTGCAGAAGCGCTGGATCAACCTTACCTGGAAACCCCCTTTTTCGGATTAGTTAAAAAAAGAGTTGGCTGGCTTACCATACTTTTTTTTGGGGAGATGCTTACGGCAACTGCAATGGCATTTTATAATGATGAAATGGCAAAGGTGATCATCCTTACTAATTTTATTCCTCTTATTATAAGTACCGGGGGAAATAGTGGCACACAAGCTTCTACATTAATTATCCAGGCAATGGCACTGGGTGAAGTAGAAGTGGCAGACTGGTGGCGGGTTATGCGACGTGAAATTTTATCAGGTCTAATGCTGGGGTTAATACTTGGATGCATTGGTTTCCTGAGAATTACATTATGGAGTACTTTGATGCACCATGGTATCATTACCGACATCTATGGAATTTATTGGATGAAAATTGGATTTACGGTATTCTTATCATTAATCGGTGTAGTGCTTTGGGGATCACTTATAGGAAGCATGCTTCCACTACTTTTGAAACGATTAGGTGCAGATCCGGCATCATCTTCAGCCCCTTTTGTAGCAACTCTTGTAGACGTAACTGGTCTCATTATCTTTTTTAATGTAGCGCTTTTTACATTAAAAGGGACTTTACTTTAATGGAATATTTGGCTGTTAGCTAATTCAATTTTCACCGCCAAATTTTCTTCATTTACCGAAAAACGCTTATTAAAACGTTCAACCTGAGATATTTTTACAAAAAAAATTTATTTAAATTTTTTAATACATAAGAATATCTTTATCTCTTTTTGAAAACAATTTGAATGAAGCCCCAAGCATCTGATAAAAAAATTGCCAAACCTAATATCTATAAAATCCTGAAGCCCTATTCAGGAATGATAAGCGCTTTATTGTTTTTTGCCTTATTGAGCAATGGACTCAATCTTGTAATTCCTAAACTTATCCAGGCCGGCATTGACGATTTTACAAAAGGTATTTGGAATATGCAGAAAATAATTACCTGGTTTTCTATTGCAGCAGGATTGATTTTTATATTCACTTATCTGCAAAGTATTATTCAGACTTTTGCATCAGAAAAAGTAGCCAGAGACTTGCGCACAAGGCTTTCTGCAAAAATTTCACAACAGGATTTTGCCTACATTCAAAACACTACCTCAGCGAAACTATTGACAAATTTAACCTCGGATGTAGATGCCATAAAAATGTTTGTTTCGCAGGCAATCGTGTCAATAGTTTCGTCCATAGTTTTAATCATTGGGGCCAGTATTTTATTATTAAATATTAACTGGCGGTTAGGCCTTGTAGTTTTATTAATCATTCCAATAATTGCAATCACATTTTTTATTGTTTTCAAAAAAGTAAAAACTTTATTTAAAAAAACACAGGAAGTAATTGACTGGTTAAATAAAGTAATTAATGAAAGCATTCTAGGTGCCGCTCTTATTCGTGTATTAAATGCGCAGTTTACAGAGTACAATAAATTTATGGATGCCAACACCAAAGCAAAAAATTTAGGATTATCTATCCTTCGTTTATTTGCTACCTTAATTCCGATTATTGTACTCACATCCAATTTGGCAAGACTGGCGGTATTAGCCCTGGGCGGGCATTTCGTTATTAACAGTAGCATGACTCTGGGTGAATTCGCGGCTTTCAATAGTTATATTGCGATTTTAATTTTTCCTATTTTGGTAATTGGCTTTATGAGCAATGTAATTGCCCGCGCTTCAGCATCGTATCAGCGCATTCACCATACTTTGGAAGCGCCCGATTTTGTTGATAAAGGAACCGTTACTTCATCATTAACGGGTAACCTTGAAATCAAAAACGTAAGTGTTTATTATGGTGAAAAACCAGCCTTAAAAAATATTTCTTTTTCAATAGAAGCGGGAACACAAACTGCTGTAATAGGCCCTACTGCCGCAGGAAAAACACAATTGCTTTATCTATTAACTACATTAATAAAACCAAAGGAAGGCAATATTTTTTATGATGGCATCAATATCACCGATTACAACCAGGATGCGCTTTTACGACAAATTGGATTAGTATTTCAGGATAGTATTATTTTTAATTTGAGCCTATACGAGAATATTGCCTTTAATACACAAGTAACTAAAAAAGATCTTCAAAAAGCGATTGATACCGCTGAATTAAATGATTTTATTAATTCACTTCCACAAGGGTTGGATACAATTGTTTCCGAACGCGGATCAAGTCTTTCTGGAGGGCAAAAACAACGAATTATGTTAGCCAGGGCTTTGGCCATCAATCCAAAAATTTTGTTGCTTGATGACTTTACAGCGAGAGTAGATGCGCTCACAGAACAAAAGATTGGTAATAATGTAAAACAAAATTATCCCGGAATTACCTTATTATCTGTAACTCAAAAAATTGATGCTGTAAAGGATTATGACCAGGTTATATTAATGATGGAGGGTGAAATAATAGCAAAAGGGAAACATGATTATTTGTTACAAAGTTGCCCGGAATATATTCAGATTTATAATTCTCAAAAAAGCACGACAGCATTAACTGAATCATAAAATGTACAAACCACTAAAAGCAGAAAATCAATATTTCTAAATATAAAGATGGATTACAACCTTAATATTGAACATAAATCTTCTACTACTTCAGCATTCAAAAAAATGCTGAAGTTTATGAAAGAAGAAAAACGGAATTTGTTTATCGCTTTTTTCGTAATGCTTTTTAATGCAGGCATTACTATGGTTACGCCTTATCTTATTGGTTATACTATTGATAATTATATTCAAACAAAACAATATCATGGCTTAATGATAATGTCTGCAATTTTACTGGGGCTTTATATAATTTGGGCTGGAACAGAATATTTACAAACAAAACTTATGGGCAGTATTGGTCAGCGCATGTTGTATTCCCTTCGCAACGCGGTTTTCAATAAATTACAAAGTTTGCCTATTGCTTTCTTTAATCAAAATAAAGCAGGAGATTTAATTTCAAGAATTAATAATGATACTGATAAAGTCAATCAATTTTTCTCCCAATCCCTGATGCAGTTTGTAGACAGCCTTTTCACGATGTTGGGTGCTGCTGTTTTTCTTTTAAGTATTCATTTCGAATTGGGTGGAGCCGCCCTGATCCCAGCTATTTTAATATTGATTTTTGTAAAATTAGTTTCTCCTTTAGTTAAAAAGAAAAATGCCGCAAGCATGAAAAGTACCGGCGGATTAAGCGCCGAAATACAAGAAAGTCTTTCCAATTTTAAAACCATTATTGCTTTTAATCGTCGCGATTATTTCAGAGAAAAATTTGAAGTAGCCAATGATAACAATTACAAAGCCTCGGTGGGAGCAGGTTTGGCAAATAATATTTTCATGCCTGTATTTACCTTATTTTCAAATGTGGCACAATTAATTGTTCTTGCATTTGGAATTTATCTTATCTCTAAAGGGAATTTTACCATAGGATTATTAATCAGCTTCATTGCCTACACCCAAACTTTTTATCAACCGTTACGGCAGATGGCAATTCTTTGGGCAAGTTTTCAAACCGCAATGGCCTCATGGGATAGAATTTCTGTCATATTGGGATTGGAGTCTGATTTGGTAAAAATAACAGATGATTCAACCATTCACCTTCATGATGCTTCTTTACTTTCTTTTCAAAATGTTTCTTTTCAATATCCTGAAGGCAAAAAAGTATTGCACAATATCAATTTCAAATTAGAAAAAGGAAAAACTTATGCCTTGGTAGGGCCAACGGGTGGAGGAAAAACAACTACAGCTTCATTGATTTCAAGATTATTTGATCCTACAGAAGGAAAAATATTTTTAAATGGAAAAGATTTACGAAGTTATTCTTCGGATGAAATGAGCCAACAAATCGGTTTTATTTTACAGGAACCTTTTTTGTTCAATGGTACAGTTCGCGATAATATTTTATATGGAAACGAAACTTATAAAAATTACGACAAAGAGCAGTTGGATCAATTAATTAAAGATGCAGATTTGGAAAGTTTAATAAGCCGTTTTGAAAATGGTTTGGACACTGAAATCATTTCGGGTGGCGATTCTATGAGCTTGGGTGAAAAACAATTAATGGCATTTATCAGGGC
>DATCMY010000526.1:0-22843 GCA_036565505.1 Hanamia sp. | reverse complement strand
TGAACCTCTCGATTCATACGGCTCTTCAAGATGATGCGGGCAATTAGTAAGCCGGGCATACACTCCAATGGGCAACCAGACCGGGCTGCATCTTATACAATGTATTGAGCCATCTGCGGCTCTTGTACAGGTTCATCTGTTTGTTCCATTTGCACCATTTCTCAAGACTTCTATTTATAAAGCGCCACAGGTCATTCAGGTTCCTTTTAATAAAGTGACAGTAGTAGTTTTGCCAGCCCCGCACCAATGGATTCAAAAGATTTGCTCCACATATATACTGCCCGTTCGGGTAAATAATTTCAGGCTGCGTATCTTGTCCATTATCGCTTTCTTCGAGGCCTTTGATGGCGAGGGAAGTATCCGAAGTTTCCATTCTCCTTCCACCCCAATTTCGATAATAAAATTTTAATGAAGCCCTACGCCTAACAAATAAGACGTCGGATACGTAGTGCCGACGATGTAATCCCCTGTTGTTCCGTTTGCACCGAACCTACCCGAAGAAACCGTGATGAATTTTTATTTTTAATCAACCTCTAAAATATTTTTTTCAACCTGTTTTTTTGCTTGTAGATTTGGGCAGTTTGGTACATTACCTTTACGCTTAAAAAACACTTTTACCTAATGAAAAAATCTTGTTTTCTACCCTTGTTAATTATTTCCACAATGGCTATAACTCCGTCTTTATATGCCAACAGCAACGATATAGCTGTTATAAAGAATCGGGATACCATTGTGAATACAAGCCTGCAGCTACCTCCCGGCTTTACTGCTTCCATCATTGTGAAAGGCCTTGATGGCGCAAGACATTTGGCTGTTACCCAACAAGGTGGCATATACGTAAAACTTTCCCGGTTAAAAAATGGAAAAGGTATTTACTACCTGAAGGATACCAACGGAGATGGCGTAATTGATGAACAAATTGGTTTTGGCGACTATATCGGTACCGGTATTTTTATACAGAACAATTATTTATACGCTTCATCCAATGAAGCTGTGTATCGTTATCAATTGAATGATAAAGGAGAAGTAATCAATCCGGGCAAGCCGGAAAAAATTGTTGTTGGCCTGATCGATCGCAACAGGGATAATTCCAAATCTTTCGCCGTTGACAATCATAATAACCTCTATGTTAATGTAGGCTCTTATAATAATTCATGCCTTATTGATATTAATTCAACCAAGGCACCTTATCCTTGTCCGCTGCTTGATTCCGTAGGCGGCATCTGGAAGTTTAAAGCAAATAAATTAAACCAGGGTTATAAAGAGGGCATTCGCTATGCTACCGGTTTTAAAAATATTGTAGCACTCGATTGGAATACAAAAACAAATTCTTTATTTATCATACAACAGGGAAGGGATTTATTGCATGATCTGTATCCGCAATATTATACTGTAGATCAAAGCAATAGCCAACCTGCCGAAACGATGTATGAATTGCACCAGGGATCAGATGGTGGCTGGCCCTATGCGTATTATGATGCGAAGCTGCACAAAAAAATATTATCTCCTGAATATGGCGGCGATGGTAAAAAAGAAGGTGGTGCAAACGCACAGGATCCTATTGTTGATTTTCCGGCTCACCTGGCACCTGATGGCCTCATGTTCTACACCGGTACTATGTTCCCGGCAAAATATAAAAATGGCGCATTCATCGCTTTTCATGGTAAATCGCCTGAAATGCAAAAAGGTTACCTGGTGGCTTTTGTTCCTTTCAATAAAAATAAACCAGCCGGTGACTGGGAAATTTTTGCTGATCATTTTTCAACAGGCCCTGCCAATCAACCTAAGCCTTGCGGTTTAGCACAAGGTCCCGATGGAGGCCTTTATGTCGCGGATGATGCCACAGGAAATATTTATAAGATCACTTATAAAAAATAAGCGGATAAAATTTATTAAACTGCCTCGCAAAATTTTTCCTGTTTGAAGTGGATTTTTCAATGATCAGATATACGTCTATACTATGCAGGTTTTAGTTCTTTATTGGTAATTTTTGTTGGCCCACTTAATTGCCGGTTCCATCCATTGCGGTAAAGGTTTAAAAAGAAATCCATGCTTAAGTCCTGTATTTAATTCTATCTCTTTATAATGCGGAATTGAAAGATGAGTTCGCTGTGTAAACTTTAAGCAGGAGTGCCCGATGAAGTCGCTTTTTTCATAGATAGATAGAATATTTCCACAAAATTGTATTTGTGGAAACCGATTTAAAATCCCATCGTTACAGCCGGCAAGAAATACAAAATTTACATCTTTATTTTTTAGAAACGATGAAATAAACATGGAGATGACCGCTCCCTTTGATGCGCCAACAACGGTTATGTCATTTGGTTTTACTCCGCTATTAATCAGGCTGTCTATTTGATGTACAATTTTATGAGCATATTCAATAGCGTTGGTATTTTTTTTTCTTACTTCACTCAGCACCGTAAAATTTGCCTTTCGGAAAACATTCAGAATATCTTCATATTGATAGGCGCCATATCCGTTTGTTGTATCTACAGCATGTATTCCCTGTTCTTCTAAAATTTGTCCATGTAGATAAAATAAATAATGCTGTGCAAAAATGGTAGTAGGTGGAAGTACGATCAAAAGAATAATTATCAGTAATCTCATATATTATTGTTTGTGTGTTTTAGACTATCAAATGTAATGATAGAGTTTTAAGTGTAAAACAATATTAGCTTAACTAATTATTTTATCCCATATCATTTTACGCAATGATGTTATTCATAGTTGACCTTATTGGCAATCCCGTTAAATATATTTTATCTCCTTATCATATTCAACATCGCTAAGGTTTCTGTGATCATTTTAGCATTGAATTCTAAAGCGAGTTCTTTGTGATTGACAGCATCTACGATAGTTCCTATAAAACATAAACCGGCGGTAAAAAAATATAAAATGCCCATGCCAATATGCCCGATAATAAAACGCTGAACGCCCGCAACACCCACCAGGCCAAGCAGGCATAAAATTAAAATCAATTGCGGGTCTTTTCTCTTAGAACGATAGATCATACAGAATTGAGAAATTTCCTCATCACTAAAATCTTTTGTTCTTGAATTGATGGTGACCAATTCTTCGGGAGTGATGTCATAAAGAAATTTTAAGATCACCGGGTTTATGGAGTTAAAACTGTTTTCGTATTGCATAGCTGTTGTTTTTGGTATGTGGAAATATATGAAGAAGTGATAATTGATAAATCCTGTAAATAATAATAAGGAGGGCAAACAGGCCCAGCGGGTGCGCTTTTAATGAAGAAGCTATATCGCCATGAAATAAAAAACTAATGGCATGGCCAAGACCACAGCCGGGGCAAAAATTAATTCCAATGAATTTAAACAAACAAAATGAATAATGCACATCTGTGCCCGGGTTCATGAATGCCAGGGAAAGAAGTGCAGCAATCCAGAATGCCAATTCAAAATATCGTTGTAAAAATTTTTTCACCATGGTTAATTTGTTTACAAGATAGTTCAAAAGTTTAAAAATTTAAAGGTTGATATATTGATAAATTGAGATGGTTTGCAAGTATATAAATTGTGAAGTCAATAAGCTGGTAAGCAGAGAAGTAATTCGTGTAATTTGTTTTTCAATTCGTGCAATTAATCTTCTTAATTGATCTCAATAAAATCCGGTTTCTTTACAAACTGGGTATTGTATTTGAAAATGATATTGGTAGAAAGATCAATACTAAAACTTTCGTTGTGAAAATTTTTCTGTGGAAAATAAAAGCCTCTTATTTCAATAGTACCAAAAACAAAACTTTCGTTCCTGGTTCTTATGCCGCCACCGACAGAAGAAAAAAGCCTGGTATCAGAAAGATAAGGTGAAAAGACACTGACATTCCCAAACACAAAAGGTGCGAACTTAAAGGCAGCCAACGACCACGGACTGAAAAAAACAGATTCGGCTTTTGCTGTAGCTCTCATTGTGCCGCCCATTTGATTATTGCCATATTCCGGCAAGCCATATTTACTGTTTAAGTATAAAGGTTCATTTAAAACAGTATTTGTTTGCTGTGCCGCATCAAGATTCAGGAAAAACCGCTGCTTCCATTTTGTGCCTATAGATTTTAAGTGATCAAAATAATTGATACTTGCCAAAAAATTGATGTCTTCAATGGAAGTATGATCAAGGTATCCTTCTGCGCGGATTTTATAACCGATATAGTTTTTTCTCTTATTAAAATGGTACCGTTCGAAATTGAAACCCAGGAAAGGGCGTGAAATATTTTGTTTGATCGTATATCCGGATGTAAGACTCAGGAGTAAACCTTCAGGAATATCTTCATTGCGGCCGAAACCATAAATGAATTGCGTTTTATAAAAGTTTTGGCGGTAAAAAGTTAACGTAGCCAATAAGCCCGTTAAATCAGCATAGCGCCAGTTGTAGTCAGAAAAATATTTTGTAGGAATAGACTGAAATTTTTGTTGGATGAATCTCAGCCCTATCAATTTTCTTAATTTATTGGATTCTTCCTGCGAGGTAAAATCTTTTGCATTGATATTGTAACCAGCCCATGCTTCAACGTTGTAAAAACGATACCGGTTATCAGAAAAATAAACAGAATCATTATTGTATAAATTCCTGGTAGAATGGTAACCAAGATCAAGCTCATATACCCATTGCATATATCGGTTTACCAGGGGTTTTGAAAGATTCAGGAAATAATAATTTTCCTGGTTGGGCGCGTTAAGCGCCGAGTAAAAACTTTGATATCCCAAATCGCCATCAATAAAACTTCCCCCAATATTCCTGCGAATATATTCACCTCCAAATGCGAAGTTATTTTCTCTTTTGCTGTCGTAAACAGCATCCAATACACCTGCATTTCCGCTACCCACAAAATTGTCTTCACGCATTTGTACCCTACTTTGTTTTATTCCAAGCGAGCCTATTGCGCCGCCCATTGAGAACACATCCTTAACCATCACAACTACATCCACCGAATCGGATCCAGGCTCAAGGAGTACTACATTTATTGTGGCATCCTGAAAATAGGGAAGTTGCCTTAAAAATCTTTCATTATCTGCCATAAGGTAAGGCCTTACGGAATCATTTTTATTGAAGAAAAGATTATTTCTTACTACCTGCGTTTTGGTGATATGATGAAGGTCGTTTGCTAACTTAGTTAAAGTGTTTACTGATTTTTTTGCAGTATCAGAAAAAGGAATACCAAAAGGTATTTTTTTTATAATAATATTCCTGATTATAAAACCTTCATATTGATTAAACTTTTCATCATTTCTTTGAAGTTCGTTAGCTTGTTGAATAGTAGTGATAGTAGTATCCTTCTTGAAATTTTGAATCACTTTGTTCAGCAAACCATTATGGTTTTTAACTTTAACAGCGGAATCTTTTTGCGGAATTGAATCAGTTTGCGCCAATAAAGAAAAGTGACATGCTATAAAAATGCCAGTGAGAAAAAATGATATAAAATATTTCCAGCAAAAATTCATGAGGTATTTAAAATATGGCCCGATAAAAATAATCAATAATAAAATAGAGCGGTTTATTATCAGGCAGGTTTTATTTGTTAAATCTAACGGCCTTTTCTGACACTTTTTAATAAACATCCAATTATCAAATTGCCTTTTATTTTAAAACCAACCCCGGGAGAAAAATACTACATAACACACAGGTGTAACTGAATGGGTTTATTCACCCTATGTTAGCAGGCATCAAAAGGGAATCGTTTAATTAGAAATATTTTGGCTGAAGAGCTTATGATGCTATCCCGGCAATTAAGAAAAACGATTATCAATCAAAATCTTTTGAGCATTTTTTGGGAAATGATGAATTCCCCATCCCTGCCAATATTCTTTATTTAATTTTTGAAACCCTCACATAATCCAGCATTGCCTGGTTAATAGCACCGTTCATATTTTCATTTTGCTTTTCAAGGCTAAGCGTTAGGATTTGCTTTCCCTTTTCAAGGTGAATAATGACTGAATTAGTATAACCCCAATTGCTCCATTCATTAGTACCACGTTGAGGTAAAACAATGGTGCCGGCAAATTGATTGTTCAATTGTAATGACCTGATGGCACATTTATTTTCCGTATTTATCGGCCCGTTACCATTGGCATACCTGAAGTCTATCGCATAAGTTCCGGCCTGTAAAATATTAATAGGAACTTCAACAGAGGTATTTACCGTTTTACTAGTTTCTGTAAATCCTGATCCTGAAAAACCTTTGAAAGCTGAATCAGATTTTGGATTATAATTTTCAATTTCATAAGTAGTTATGGCCTTATTTTCAGCAACTACCAAAGGTTCGCTTGCAAATGATTGAACATTGTTTTTATCTAAAGCGATCACCTGGTATTCAGCATACAAATTATCTGGAACGGCAAACTTTGTGTTGGAAGTTTTTGCCATTTCTTTCCCGTTCTTTATGATGATATATGAATTAGCACCTTCAATCCTCTTCCAACTCAATTGAGGTGAGGAATAAACGACAATAGGTGTTTCCGGTGAAGTGTAATTTTTTACTTTATTAATTTTTGATGGTGGAAATGCTTTGTTATTTAAAACTATTTTTATTGAATGATTTCCCGATAGATTAGCCGGAAATGCTGCATTCGTTTGCAACTTTCCATCCAGCATAAATTGGCTTATTTTATTTCCATAACCGTCTATTTCAATATTCAAAATAGCATCGCGGTATTTGAAATTGGTAAGGAAACGTTTTCCAGAAAATGCCTTTGGAATAAAAGGATGAAACACTAATTGATCTGGTTGAAATTGGATACCGAAAATAATTTTATGGATCAAACTTATATTGCCTGATAAACTCCACAACATATTACTGCTATTGATTTGCGTACCTGCGTAATCACCATTATCTGCTACAAAATTTTCTTTATTGGTTAAGAATAATGCGGCAGGGCGATAAATGTCAGCGATAGATTCTATAACAGATTTTTCATTACCGGATTTCGCTGCCGCCTGCGCCCAATAAGATTGTACAAAGGGCCATACCGCGTTATTATGATACGGTGGAATATTGGGAATCTGCGGATAAATGCAGCTAATTCCATAAGTGGTAACCGGAACAGACGCAATTATTTGAGCAGCTCTTTTTTCATCTGCAATACCAAATATAACGCATAAGGCTTCGCCCAAAGCTTCTGACTTTGGTGAAACCATTTTAAAATTTCTTCCATACAAATATTGTCCATAATAACCTTTTGCAGGTATCCACAAATATTTATTAATCCCCGCTTTTATCTTTTGTGCAATGGCCTCATGTTGCTTAGCTACCTCATTTTCGTTCAATACTTTTGCCATTTTACTCAGTACCCTATTGGCCTGGTAATGTACTGCATTGGTACCCAAACATTCACTCTCATAAATATCTGCCGGTTGCATCCATCTTGGATAGGTTTCTTCTCTCCAATCAAGGAAAGAAGATTCTCCCCTAACCATTCCTGTCACAGGATCATAAGCATTTAGTAAATCATCTTCAATAGAATTTTTAACGATCCCATAAGCTTGTTGCAACCAATCTTTATCTCCTGTGGCCTTATACACTTCCCATGCGGCAGTGGCCCAAATCATTCTGTCGGTTGAAATAGGATAGGCTCCGCCTGTACCTGTATCCTGTATAATTTTTTTCTTGCTGTTTACTTTTCTTAACAAACTATTCATGGCTACACGCGGTTGTAGATACGCCATTGACAGAATGATGCTGTAACTGATATCTCTTGTCCACACACCCGCCCATTCTTTACCGGTGCGAAAAGTACTGTCAGGCTCTACCGCTTTTATCATTTCTACCAAAGCCATATTGTATAGGGCATCAGGCATTAAGAAATCAGAATGATATTGCGGAAAGGCGGTTGCGTCTTTTGATTGTTTCCATTCATTGGCTATTTGTTTCTGGTCTCTTTTAGAATTTAAAATGAGTTCAGTTTCATAGATACCATCTCCACCATCATCTTTTAATTGCAGTTCGGGGTGATGAATGAGGTTATCAAAATCCCAAATCATTGGCAAGGCGCCACCGGCAATATATACACCTTTGAAATCCTGCTTATAGATTTTTGTTCCGTTGAATGCTGTATAAAAACCATACTTGTCAAATTGTTTAAGCACCTCTCTTAAATCGAGGCGCACCTTTAGTTTGGTATCAGGTGGCAAATAAGAATTTTTACCGTTTAATTGATTGAGTTGTTTGCCAAAAGTGATGACCGGAGTTTCGGCCACACCATTCACTGCGCTTACAGAAAAATGATGGTCATTTCCTGATGGCATTTCATTGTCTCTTCCATTAATGGCGAACTTAAAAGAAATATCAGCCGACTGAAAAAGATTGGCCGGGCTTTCATAATTACTGGTAATATGTTGAGGCGAAATGGCTTTAGCTTCAAATTTACCTTGCACCACTTTGCCCGGATAAATACTAAATGCCGGCGATTGATACAGCGGCTTTTGTGCTTTTATATTCAAGGAGAACAAAATAAAAAGAAGTACTAAAAATTGATTTTTAGTAAAATAAGAAATATTCATGAAACAAATTTTATTGCATTTTTAATGCCGTTATTCAATCACTAACATATCCCAGTATTTTAATTGCGGCAATGTAAATTTAACGGTATTTCCGTCCTGGGTAAAAGTAAGTATTTGCGGAACACCAAAATTAATATCAGGGCTGGCCACCCAAACTTTGGTAACAGGATGATTAATGGTAGCTTCCAGGTTGGCATCTGAAAGTATATTGGGAACGGTTTGATTAGCATTGGCATCGCGCCAGTCAAAATGGGCTGCATTGGCAAAATTAATTAAATGAAATATTTGCCAGTTTCCAACGGTCTTGCCTTGTACAGCTACTTTTCCTGATTGCGGTGGCCAAGCACCTATACTCATTTTCCCATTGGTACAATTCAAAGAAATCGTATTAAATGTTCCACCATCGCGAAGTAAATTTTCATAAGCCACCAGAAAATCATAATAGCTGATCATGGCGTTTTTAAGGTCATCTTTCATTTGAAGATTACCGTTAGGAAAATATTCTTTGCCCAACATGTGCTCACCCAGTTCCAGGTGCGAACCTCCAAAAGAAAAAATCACCGCATCAGTTAGAATGACACCCGGTGTATTAAAGAACCCGGGATGATCAGCAATATTGTAATTCATATAAGCACAGAGCACCGACTTTTTTAAATTATTGCTCCATAAATCATTGTTCTGTATAATGGTTGCCAGGTCTCTATATCCTTCATTAGGCGCCCACACTTCTGTGTAAAGAAAATCTACAGGAGATTGAGCAATACTTATTTGTTGTCCGTACTGATTCACCGCATTCATCACTAATTTTTTATTAGGCATCTGCGTTTTCATTGCTTCCAGGAAGGGCTTGAAAGTTGCATCCAAATTGATTAGATTTCCAGAATAGGTATAAAGGTTCTTATTTAAGTTTCCTAATTGATCAACCTGGTATCCATCAAAATTGTACACTTCAAAAGCCTCTTTTGTTTTAGCCGCAATATAGTTTTGCCAGTTCGTATTGGATGGATCAAGAAGAAAAAGATCACTTTTAAAAGGTGGATTGGGCAATGGAATGACTTCTTTTTTTACATGCTGTAGATCATTATACATATACCATCGATCATTTACTCCATCAGCCGCCGCATCACTCAGGGCTCCATAAATAAGATTGTAGGAAAGCGTTTTCATGTTGTATCCATGGGCTAAACTGATGTATTTTTTTACGGTTGCCATTGTATTATTACGGTTGGCAATATCATTCCAGTTAGCAAGAGGATTGGCCACTGTTCCCGGTAAAGGTAAATGATGCTTGTACTCCCAGTCCTGGAATTGCACAACGTTCATGTGATAACGATTCAAATCACTCATAACATTTGCCATGTAATCATTGCTGAAAGGACCGTATGCTGAAACGAATCCATTCCTGGGAAAATGCAAACCATCAGAAGATACATCAACACCTATAGCAGCCAAAGGCTTCTCTTCACTTCCTGTTTTTTTATATATTTCTACCAGGTAGCCTGTATAATCCCCTGCCGGCAATTGCCAGTTCCAGGTTGACGTGGCGAGCTGTTCATCTTTCAAAACTTCACCAAGATGAAGATAGCGCACCATGCAATCCGGCGGTGCAGTATTCAGTTTAAGTATCACAGTTTCTCCCGGGCTATACACTGCTTTATCGGTACTGATAGAAAGATTATATAAACTATCGCCGGGAGTAACAGGATTGGCATTAATTGTATTTTTGGTGCAGGAAGCCAGCAGCATTCCTGTAATTATAAAAGAAACTAATTTCATTTATTCATGTTTTATTTGAACTTAAATACATGGAATATTTTCAAGAAATACAAAAAGCCAATCCTGAAATTTTCCGGTTAATGTTGGTTTTCCAAAAAAATCAAAACTTTGATTCTTACATTTTTACTATATCAATAGTTTCCTTTAATTGGTTAAGGGTTATTTTATAATTACCCGGCACGGTAATCTGCCACTTGTTATCAGGGCTTCCTCCCGGCACAAACTTTACACGCTGGCTACCGAGATCCTGATGATTAATTTCCGGCATAAAATAATCGCATCCCCAGTTTCCGGTTGCCAATGGAAATTTAAATTCACCGGCTAACATAGGACCCGTATACGTAAATATATAAGGATTAGAAGGGTCTGGTGTAAGTGCCTGTGAACTATTTATATTCCATCCAACTGGTGTAGCATCGCCCACCATCCATATTTGCGTATAAGGAGTAAAGGGTTTTATATTAATGGTGGCGTTTTGCAGGTCAAGGGTAATTTTATAAGGCCCGGGATTAGTGATCTGCCATTTTAAATCAGGACTACCATTATGCACTAACTGCACATCTGTAGAAGTCAGGGCCGGATGATTGGTAAGTGGCATATAATAATCTGTAGTGAAGTTGCCGGTTGCCGTAGGTATTTTAAATTCCCCGACAGCAAGAACTTCATTGTATTTGAACACAAACAAATTAGATGAATCAACCCTCATTTCATCGGGCGAATTAATATTCCATCCGGAAGGTATGGCATCGCCCAGCATCCATAATCTTTGATAAGGCGGTACTGTTGATGTCGTTATTGATACGGTAAGATCTATAAGATTTAGCGTAATGGTGTAATTGCCAGATGTGGAAATCACAAACTGATCATCAGGCTGGCTGTTTTCATTACGATAAACCAAATGACTGTTATCTGCTCCCTTATTGTAAGAAGGAAGAAACTGCCCCAATGTTGTAATAAATTTTAAATTACCGGTATTAAGATGTCCATCCCAAGTGAATGTTCCTGACTCTGTGGGGCTAGCCGTTAATGGCACAGCCAAATTGTTATCCCAACCATTGGGCGTTGCATCACCTATGAGGTACAAAGTAGATGACACCGGAAGATAAGGTGTAACCTTTATGACCATTACGCTAGAAGAATCTGGTGGAGCGGCATTATCTGAAACATTGGCGATTATTTTTGCTTCCAATGTTGCTTCTGTATCAGGAGGAAAATTCCAATGAGTTAGAAGAAGATTGTTCAGATCCTTTACTGTATATTTTTTTTCGAGAGTAGCCAAACCCAATTCTTCCGTAACTGGGTTACTAAAATTATTTCCCTGCTTATCTATTTTAAGTGTGTATGATATGGAGGCATTGGTTCCACGGTTTGACCCGGTCGTCCAGGTGAAATCAACGGCATCATTTGCATCTTCTTTTTGCTTTAAAACAAGAGATGTTTTTGCAGCAGAAAGTGTTACAGCGGCGTTACCTTTATTTGATTGAATGTAGTCAGGTTTTTTACATGAACTATTGATTATAGAAAACAGAACAAGAAGCGAAAATGCATATTTCCATTTTGCTTTTTTATTGAAAGAAAAACTTATATTTTTCATATAATAGTTTTATTAAGTTAATTGATAGGACTAAAAAAATCAGTACCCGGGATTCTGAGTAAGATTAGGATTGGCATCTCTCTCTTTTTGGGGTATGGGCAATAAAAGATGCTTGGCAGTCGCATTTACCTTGCCGATAGAATGAAGGAAATCTAAACCATACTGGCCATTGTTGATTCTTATTAAATCAAACCACCAGTCTCCTTCAAAAGCAAGTTCCATGCGGCGTTCGTGTAAAATTTTTGCTCTCATAGCATCTTTTAAAAGACCATGCACATCAGGCAAACCCGCTCTTTCTCTTACCATGTTTAAAGGCGCTTCAGCATCAGTTGTCTGGCCCAATTCATTTTGCGCTTCGGCCTGCATCAGCAATACATCAGCATATCTTAAAACAGGGAAATCTGCAGGGTTTGTATCGTAATCCGGAGATATGGATTTTGGAACCAAAAATTTGCGAAGATTATATCCTGTGACGGAATAAGAACTTAAATAAGCTTTGCCATCAAAGTCGGGGCATCCACTATACAAAATAGTCTGATCTTTTCTTTTATCTCCCGCTTCGTATGAATCCACAAATTCCTGTGTGGGTTGATCCCATCCATAACCACCACCTACAAAATCTGAATTTCTTGGACCGGTAAATGTGCTCACCCATGAAGCCTGGTTTTCATTATCCCAGAAACTAAAACTGGTTTTACCTATATATTGAATTTCAAATAATGATTCATTGGAATTCTTCATTTGAGGATTGAAATTGTCACTATAGTTTGCATCCAAAGTATACCCAAGAGAAGTAACCTGTTTGCATAAGTCAACCGTTTTCTGAAAATTACCGAGAGTGAGATAGACTTTTGCAAGCATACCTGCCGCAGCGCCTTTGGATGCCCGGCCCACATCACTTCCTTTATAAGTATCTTTTGTTGGCAAAAGATTGATAGCATCTGTCAGATCCTTTATTATCAAATCATACACCTGGCTTTTGGGAGTACGTGCGGGACGCAAATCTCCTTCGGGCGTTTGCGGAACTGTTATCAGTGGAACATCCCCGAACAACCGTACAAGAATGAAGTAATAAGTAGCTCTTAGAAATTTTGCTTCTCCCAATATCCTGTTTTTAAGCGTTTCATCAATAGACATTCCGGGTACGTTTTGCAAAACAAGATTGCACCTCAAAATACCGGGAGCAGGGCCTCTCCAAATATCCAATGCCGCAGCATTGTCGGTAGTGGTAACAAAATTAGAAATGTCCTGTGTTTCTATACCATCGGTTCCCCCGCCTGCACCCACAATGCTATTGCCGGCCCAGATGTCGGATGACCAAATGCGAAGATTAAATAATTTAGGCCATTGCAATGGTTGATAAGCGCCATTGATGGCTGATATAGCATCATCTGAAGTTTTCCAGAAATTAGATGTATTCACCGAGTCGAGTGGACTTTTATCCAGGTATTTTTTACAACTGAATAATGCACCCGCTATAAAAAAAATGATTAAATATTTTTTGAAATTCATAGCAAACAATTTATAAGTTAAAAAGTAACATTGATACCGGCACTTACTGTTCTGGTAACAGGATAAACATTGAAGTCTATTCCATTGGAAGGCACTTCGGGATCAAAGCCGGTGTATTTAGTGAAAGTTGCCAGGTTCTGACAGGAAACATAAACCCGTGCAGCAGATATTTTTACTCTTTCTGAAATTCTTTTTGGCAACGTATAGCCCAGGGTTATATTTTTTATTTTCAGGTAAGATCCATCTTCTATAAACCTGTTGGATACGCGTGTGTTTTTATTAGGATCATTAAAAATAGCCCTTGGCATGTTGTTGCTGGTTCCTTCTCCTGTCCACCGACCAAGTACCGCAGTAGTCTGGTTTTGGGCAACTGCCATGCCTTCCTGGTATATACGGTTGGCATTAAAAATTTTATTTCCTGCCACGCCCTGTAAAAAAAGGCTAAGGTCAAATCCTGAATAAGAAAAGGTATTATTCATTGCGAATATGAAAGAGGGATTGGGATCACCAATATAGCTTCGGTCTTTATCATCAATGATACCATCACTATTTAAATCCCTGAATTTAATATCACCAGGTGATGTGCGGTTAAAAGGATCGGCACCGGGAATTTGTACCGCATAATTATCAACTTCTTTTTGGTTCTGAAAAATGCCATTGGTTACAAAACCATAGAATTCGTTAACGGGATAACCGGCACTTTGTATAGAAAGATTTTGATTTAAACCGATGCTTCCTGTGTACATGGGTACACTGTCATTGAGACTGATTACCTGGTTTTTATTGTATGAAATATTAAAGCTCGTATTCCATTCAAATTTACCCTGTATGTTTTCAGTGGTTACCGATAATTCTATTCCTTTGTTTTGTACTTTTCCCGCATTAATGCTGGGAACATAAATATCGGAATAGCCGGTTGAAATAGGAACCGCCATCGGCACCAACATGTTGTCGGTATTTTTTATGTAAGCATCGAAAGTAACACCTATTCTTCCTTCAAAAAGCGATGCGTCTATTCCTAAATTGGTTTGCTCAACCTGTTCCCACCGAACGTTGGGGTTTGGTATAGCTAAAGGAACAACAGCATTTACGCTCTGTCCATTAAAATTATATTGAACCGTTTGCAATACAGAAGCAAAAGAATAATTTCCAATATTCTGATTGCCGGTAATGCCATAGCCTACGCGTAATTTTAAATCACTTACCCATGAAATATCTTTCATGAAAGCTTCATCAGATATACGCCATGCTGCAGAGCCTGAAGGAAACCAGCCCCACCTGTTAGCGCTGCCAAACCTGCTGCTTCCATCACGTCTAAGCGTTGCAGTTACCAGGTATTTATTATCATAGGCATAATTTGCCCGGCCAATGAATGAAAGTAACGCCCATTCACTGGCACTGCCGCCTACCGTTGGTTGAGCAGAACCGTTATTAAGTTGCTGCGTATTGTTACTGGCGAAATTTTGAATAGAACCGTTCATATAATCATAACGGTTATTCTGGGCGCTGCTTCCCGCCAGCAAAGTGAGATGGTGTTTTATGTTTAAATAAGTATCATACGTGAAATAATTATCCCACAACCAGGTAAGGCTTTTATTATACTGCTCAAAAAGAGTAGAGTTCGGTTGAGGAATGGGTTGCCAATTGTATTTAGGCGCCCAACTACGGTTGTCATAAAACAAAGCCTGTACCCCGGCAGTGGATTTGAATTTCAAATCTTTCAAGAGTTTGATCTCGGTATAAATATTTCCTAATACATTGTAACCCCTTGTTGTATTTTGATTAAGGGTGGCTTTACCAATAGGATTGGTAATATCGCCATACCAGGAAGACTGGCCTACAGGCCCACTGTAAGTACCATCAGTATTAAAAATAGGTTGCCCCGGAAGTGCTGCCATTGTGTTGCGGATATCATAGCTGCCACTTTTTTTAACATCTGTGTTTAAGGTAAGGTTGTTGCCAAATTTCAACCAGTCAAATAATTTTGTTTCTGTATTGAACTGTATTGTATAGCGCTTATATCCTGTATTTATTACAATACCATCCTGGTTCAACATTGAACCTGAAACGTAATAGGTGCTCCTGGCAGAACCGCCGGAATAAGAAAGGGAGTAGTTTTGTATCGGGGCGTTACGAAATAATGCATTCAACCAATCAGTGCCTTTGCCCATGCTTAGCGGGTTGGCATAAGCCGGATTTTGCGGCTGCCCGTTATTTTTCATCATTTCATTATGCAAACTGGCAAATTGTGATGCGTCGAGCATTTTTACAATATTGGATGCTTTTTGAACTCCTGCAAACATTTGGAATTCCAGGTCATTTTTAGCTGATGTTCCTTTTTTTGTAGTAATGATGATCACGCCATTGGCTCCTCTTGAACCATAAATTGCAGCGGCGGAAGCATCTTTCAATATTTCAATATTGGCAATATCATTTTGGCTCAATGTATTTAAAGGAACATCCGTGGGCACACCATCTATAACGAGCAATGGGTCGCTGTTATTAATCGTTCCTACACCTCTTATTCTAAAAGTAACATTACTTCCGGGGGCGCCTGAAGTTAATACCTGTACGCCTGCAGCTCTTCCCTGCAAAGCTTCCCCGATACTCGGCACCGGCATTGATTTTAATTCTTTAGTATTGACAGAAGATACCGAACCGGTTAAATCTTTTCTCTTTTGACTTCCGTACCCAACAACAATAACATCCTGTAATCCTTTTACTTTTTCTTTTAATACAATATCACTGTTATTTATTCCGGAAACAGCCAATTCAATGCTTTCATAGCCTATGCTGCTAAAAACAAGCACAGCATTATCATCTGCTACTTTAATATTGAAAATACCTTTATCATTTGTAATAACAGTATTGGATTTATTTTTTTCGGAGATAGTAACTCCTTCAATTGGTTCTCCTTTATCATTTGTTACCCTGCCGGTAACTACTTTGTCATTTGCAACCTTTATTTCTGTTTGAATTAATTCAATTGAATGATCAATAATAATTGGATAAAGAACAATAGTGCCATCAATAATTTTATAACCTATACTATTGGGCTGCAACAATCCTTCAAGAAATTCTTTTATTGTTTTTTGAACAGCAGAGTAAGATACCAGCCTGTCGGCATTTATAGCATTGGGGCTGAAAGTAAATTGTACTTTGGTTTGCTTTTCTATTTCATGAATTACTTTTTTAATCTGTTTATTTTCTACAGAGATGGTGAATTTTTTCTGCAAAACACCCTGGCTTTCTGCATCTTTTGCATATAAAGAAGACACAAAGACAATAGAAAAAACTATTTGTACAATTGTTATTCTCATGGCAAACGTAATTGAAGCAACAAAGCATTGCTTATTTTTCATAATTTTGTTATGTTTTAAGTTCATTAATATGTTGTGGACAAAAACAGTAAGCTTGTAAAAAGCTTTATAAAGCCGGGTGTGTCTCACCACATCTGGCTTTTTTTATTTTATGGCGGGGAATTATTCTTTTTCATTCAATATCGTTTTGGCGGTTTTATTATTGGCAACCTTTGCCCTTTATTAAAATTTTTGTTCCATTTACTTCAAAGGATGAGTTAGTGGTTAAGCAAATTATTTTGAGTTTGGTAAACAGGTCCTTATCAGAAACATCCCCGGTAAAAACACAGTTATTGAGATTGGCATTTTCTGTTATAATTTCAATTCCATAGGTATCTTCCAATTGCTTAAATACATTCAGCAATTTTTCCTGGTCATAAATAAAATTTTCTTTGTGAGGAGGTTGAGATCCTGTGTATTTATGATCATCATCTGCGATAGGTTCGGGGTTTGCAACGAGTGTTGTTTCAAATAGCCTTGATTCAGTTTTGTAAATCGCTTTCTGGTTGGGTGTAACGATTACTGCATTATTTAATTCATCACCTTTTACCAGTTTTTCATTTTCAGATACCTGAACTCTTCCGGTTTTTACGATCACTTCCACATTTCCTGTTTGTGGATTGGTATTGATAATGAAACTTGTACCCAATACTTTTGTGATGATATTATTATAATAGACAAGGAAAGGCTTTTGAGGATTTTTTGTTATTTGAAAAAATGCCTCCCCTTCTAAATAAACTTCTCTGCTACCATCAGAAAATTGCCTGGGATAATGCAAAGTACTTTTAGGTTGCAACGTTATTCTGCTGCCATCAGAAAGCGTAAGAACTTCTTCTTTTTGAGAGGAATTATATTCGGAAATAGTATTGCCGGGAATAATGGCCGTAAAAGATTTTTGATTAAAAATTTTAGAAGAGCCCTCAAAGAAATAAACAGATATGGCAATTAAAATAACAGAAGCTGCGGCAGCAATCCAATACCAGGCTTTGGTGTTGCGTTTATTTATTGGTAATATTTTAGCGGTATTTTTTTCAGCATGATAAATATTTCTTATAATTTCCTGTGCAATATGTGGCGGCAAATCAACCGTGTTACTGTCTAAGCCTTTGACAAGATCTTTCTGAATAGACTTAGCTAATATATCATCATATTCATTGGTAGCGATAAGTTCAAGGAATTCATCATGTTCTTTCACAGATATTTTCTCTGCCAGGTATAATTGCAAAAGATAGCTAAACCGATCGTTTTTATTCATATAAGGAAATGCCAGAATTAAGAACCTGGCTTATATAAATACAACTGAACAGGCTTGAAGGAGTACAAGACCCGAAAAGAAATTATAACAAAAGAAGAAGTATGTAGGTTGAAATAATAATTCCGTGTTCTAAAAAAAACTTTTTAATCGCTTCCAATGCTCTCTGCATGTGGGTTTTAACCGTTAATGGAGAAATTTGCATTTTTTCACCGATTTCTATGTAGGTTAAATTTTCATAGCGCGAAAGTTTAAAAACTTTTTGCTGCTGCTCCGGTAAATGAGCAATAGCCTTTTGTAACAATTGATTGTATTGGATTTCCTGTAAATTATTCTCAATATTATTGACACTTGTTTCCGAAATAAAGCCAAGCCCCTTCATGGCTTTCCACTCGTTGGCTATTTTCTTAAGCTTATTGATCAGGTTATTTTTTGCAATGGAATAAAGCCAGGCTTCCAATGGCTGATCCGTTTTTAATAATTTTCTATTGAACCACAATTTTAAAAATACATCCTGAACAACTTCCTGGGCTAAAATGGGTGATTTAAGATAACGAAGCGCTGTTTGGTAAATTCTTTTCCTGTGCCTGTCATAGAGCAATTGAAAGGCATATTCACTGTCTTCAGCAAGAAGTGAAATTAAAGTAGATTCCTCATATTTTATTTCATCCGGATGCAATCGTAAAAATTTTATCGAAGTAAAAATAAGGGTTTTGATTAAATAGAATTCCGGTTTTTTTTAAAATTGAAAATAATTTTATGGCGAGGATCAAAAAATATATCCCCAAAATGATGGCCGGAGATTTGTGAAAATCAAAAAATTGAAATAAGAGAAAGTTTGCAATGCCAAAAAAATTAAAAGATCAATCCATCTTTCTCATGCAATTCACTTATCAGGTGCGCTACAAGAGCGGTCCAGCCTGTTTGATGGTTTGCCCCAAGTCCATAACCATCATCTCCATGAAAATATTCATAAAATAAAACAAGGTGTTCATTTCCCGGTTGCTGATAAAACCAGTTATCCTTACCATATATGCTACGTTTTCCTTCCCCATCTTTTTCAAATAAACTAATAACCCTTTTTGTCAGTTCATCGGCTACCTGTTTCAGATTCATGGTAATACCAGAGCCTGTAGGGCATTCTACTAATAAATCATCTCCATAAAATTCTCCATACTTGCGGATGGACTGAATAATAATAAAATTGATGGGGATCCATACAGGGCCGCGCCAATTGGAGTTGCCGCCAAAAAGATTGGAGGTAGAATCCCCCGGGTCATATTGAATACTGTAATCAACATTATCAATGTTAACTGAGTAAGGATTTTTTTCATGGTACTTTGACAACGCCCTGATGCCGCCGGGCGAAAGAAATTCTTCTTCATTGAGTAAATGTGCCAATATTTTTTTTAACCTTTCCTGCTGCACCAGTGATATCAATATCTTTTCACTTCCGGTACTTTCTTCATTGGGCCAGAAACGATTGTTTTTGCGCCGGTAATTTTCAAACCATGTTGTTCTCTTTTTAAAATCAGCAAGCTGGTCGCGCACTTCTTTTTGTATGATTGATACTGCAAATAATGAAGTAAGGCCTACAATAGATTGTATGCGCAAATGAACAGGATTTGCTTCTGACTTTGCAAGAATATCGTAAAAGAAATTATCTGTATCATTCCACAAGCCATGTTGATTAAGGGCTTCAGCTATCAGCACAAAGTGTTCAAAAAATTTAGTGGCTGTATCTTCAAATGTAATATCCACCATGGCAATTTCCAATGCCATATCCATCATATTCAGCGCATACATACCCATCCAGCCCGTTCCGTCGGCCTGCTCCAGCCGGTGGTTTCCGGGCATTTCAATACTCCGGTTAAATACACCAATATTATCAAGGCCAAGGAAACCTCCCTGGAAAATATTATTACCACTGGCATCTTTTCGGTTGATCCACCATGTAAAATTGATAATAAGTTTATGAAATATTCTTTTTAAAAAAGAAATATCTTCTTTGCCTGTCATCGATTTTTCTATCCGGTAAACCTGCAAAGCCGCCCATGCCTGCACGGGTGGGTTTACATCACTGAAATGCCATTCATAGGCCGGCAACTGTCCATCGGGTTTCATATACCATTCTCTCATGATCAGTAGCAACTGGTCTTTGGCAAAGCCCGGATCAAGCATGGCCATGGGTATACACTGAAAAGCCAGATCCCATGCTGCATACCAGGGATATTCCCATTTATCGGGCATTAAAATTATATTCTGATTTTTAAGATGCTTCCATTCATGATTGCGCCCGTTCGATTTGCCGTCATTCACAGGTGTAATACCATCACTGGTAGTAAGCCATTTTTCCACATCATAATGATAATATTGTTTGCTCCATAGCATCCCGGCCAGTGCCTGCCGCTGTATATTCTTCATTTCCGGACTAATATCTTTTGGAAGAATAGCATTATAAAATTCATCTGCTTCCGCTTTGCGTGATGAAAATATATTTTCAAAACCTTCTTCAAAAGCATGATCCAGTTCCTTGTTGGAGAGGCGCAGGTAAATGGTTTTAGATTCACCACCTGCAATAGTATAATCATAGATAGGAGCAAATTTTGTCCCCGAAGTTCTTTTGCGAAGTGCCCGTACATTTTTTTTATGTATGATGGCATCATTAAAGGCGTCTTTTACAAATGGAGTTGCATTAGGTTCTCCTAAAGCCTTTTCTGTATTGGTTTCATTTTCTGTATAAAAGGTAGCCCTGGTGGGTTGAAAATATAAATAATAAGTGCCTAACCGCTGATGCGTAGCCTTTACAGTAGTTTTATTGTAATCAGTAATTAGGGGTTTTTCTGAAAGATTTTGATTGCTTGACCGGTTATAAAACCATAGTGTAGGCAATACCGTTATGCCAGCGCTTTTTGTATAGCGGTTATGAATATTTATTTTGATAAAAATATCCTGAGAGTCTTGCTTGGCGTAGGTTACTTTCACATCAAAATATTCATTATTATTGAAAATGCCGGTATCCAGGATTTCGTATTCCGGATCATCTTTTGACCGTTGGCCATTTTCCCTTTTTATTTCTTTATACGGAAATTCCCGTTGAGGATATTTATATAAATATTCCATATAATAATGGGTAGGAATATTATCGAGGTAATAGTAAAGTTCCTTTACATCTTCCCCATGATTTCCTTCATTGTTGCCAAGGCCAAAAAGCCTTTCTTTTAATATGGGATCTTTTCGGTTCCACAAGGCAACTGCAAAGCAAAGATTTTGAAAAAAATCTGATATGCCTGCAAGTCCATCTTCGCCCCATTGGTAAGCCCTGAAATGCGAATCATCAAAAGGAAAGTAATTCCATGCGTCACCAAAATACCCATAGTCTTCGCGCACAGTGCCCCATTGGCGTTCACTCAGGTATGGGCCCCACTGCTCAAGAGGAACTTTTTTGGGTAAGTTATCTGCAAGGCGCTGATGTTCTGCTGTTATTAAATTTTCCTGGATCACAATTAATTTCTTTAGCTTAATTTTAATTAATACTATTTATTCCCATTCAAGCTAATCCATTAAAAGTTTACAACAGATTCCCTATACATTAGTTGGACTGTTATAAGGTTTATACTACTATTGATAAAATTGTAACCCTCTAATTATTTTTCTTTATTAGGATAATAATTGAATTACAAAAATATTTCATTAAGCGAAAGATACAAAATCTTATATATTGGCTCCTGTGGCGGTCTTCACACGTCATCTATTTAACTACAAATAATCTATAGCAGACACTTACGCACCAAAGAATTTGTAATTTATTAAACACGAAAAAAATTATTTTACAACATCTGCATTGCAAAAGAAATAATCCCTTTATTTGTGTAAAGAATTGTTTTACAATATTTTACCAAATGAATCAGGATTAAATTTGAAATGAAACAGGTACAAAAGAATTTGTTTTTTTTATGCATTTAAATAATTACTTATTGACTGTTGTGGGAGATGCCAACGGCAGAAGTATTTAAAATAATAGCACATTATTTACCCGTAAATATATATTTCTTATTAATTCCGTTATCTTGTTCATTATACTAAAGAAACTAAGCTATTTTTTATTCCTTGCGATAAAAATAAAATTCATCATTCATAAAACATCATCTTAATTTAAAGTTTTCTTATGGCCACTCACACAGGAATTGGATTCAGTAATAAAACGGATTCTTATATAGCAGGAAAAGAATCTTCTTCTATCGCAATGGCTCAAACAGGCACTTTCCCTGTTAGCCTGGTAATTATTTTTTGCAGTGGAAAGCATGACCCACACCAGTTCTTAGCCGGTGTAAGATCAAACACAGGTGATGCGCTTCTCATTGGTGGTGCTGTGATGGGCGTATTTACCAATAATGAACTGAGTTATGTAGGTTATGAGGCAAGCGTAACCGTTATATCATCTTCTCACATTCAATTTCAAATATTTTCACAACCGGATTTAGACAAGGATGAATATGCAGCAGGCGCGGCAATCGCAGAAAAAATTAATAAATCGGCAACGGGAAATGATAAGGGCTTGCTTGTTTTTTATGACACCATAAAACAAGTGCATCCTCCAATGTTGAATTTTGCGACTCCTTTATTTTCGGCAATCGAAGAGCGTATTGATCCTTCAATTAGCTGCGCAGGCGCCGGGCTTGTAGGAGATTTAAAATTAACAACCTGCTTCCAGTTTTTTAATGATAAGGTTGTAAAACAACATGTGCTGGCGCTTCTAATAAGCGGAGATTGCATGATGTATAATACCATCATGCATGGGTGTAAACCTGGTAGCAGTTATAAAACAATTACCCC